>JABFXT010000704.1 GCA_013361595.1 Nocardia sp.
GCGACCCGGACCTGACCGCCCGGGCCCGCGCGCCGGGCCGGCTGTGGGATATCGACACCGGCCACGACCTGATGATCACCGAACCGGAAGCGACAGCCGCCGCGCTCGGCCGGGTGGCGGCCGCCTGATATCCCCCGCGGATGTCGCCTGCCCGGCGTGGTGATGCGCCGTCGGGCCGCCCGTATCCGGGACACGGATGGCATGCTGTCCCGTATGGCCGATATCCGCCTCGATATTTCCGACTCCGTCGCCACCATCACGCTGGACCGCCCGGACAAGCTCAACGCCTTCACGACGGCGATGGGCGACGAGCTGATCGAGGCGTTCGACACCACCGACCGGGACGACACGGTGCGGGCCGTGGTGATCACCGGCGCCGGGCGCGCCTTCTGCGCGGGCGCCGATCTGTCCGCCGGTGCGGAGACCTTCGTCGCCCCCGACGACGCGGCGACCGAGGAGTTCCGTGACGGCGGCGGGGAAGTCGTGCTGCGGATGTTCGAATCCCGCAAACCCGTGATCGCCGCGATCAACGGCCCCGCTGTCGGTGTGGGTATCACCATGACGCTGGCCGCCGATTTCCGGCTGGCGGTCGACAACGCCCGGATCGGCTTCGTGTTCAACCGGCGCGGAATCGTTCCGGAATCCTGCTCGAGCTGGTTCCTGCCGCGCCTGGTCTCCATGCAGAAGGCGCTGGACTGGGTGTACTCGGGGCGGATCGTCGATGCGGGGGAAGCGCACGAGGCCGGATTGTTCTACGGGTTGTATCCGGCCGAAACCCTGCTGGACGAAACCTACGCGCTGGCGCGCCGGATCACCGAGCATTCCGCACCGGTGTCGGTCGCGCTGTCGCGGCAGATGTTGTGGCGCGGGCTGGGTGCCGACCATCCGATGGTCGCGCACCGGGTCGAATCGCGAGGCATCCTCAGCCGGGGTGCCAGCGCCGATGCGCGAGAAGGCGTGTCGTCGTTCCTGGAGAAGCGGCCCGCGCGCTACCCCGACAGTGTGGCGCGCGATCTCCCGGAGATCTTCGGCGCGGATCTGCCGGTACCGCAGTTCCGGCGTTGATCCGGAAGTCACACTGGGAGTGTACTTTCGGTGACAGATACCTTGGCAAAGGTGAGTTCGCAAAAGTGCGCGGGCACAATGGCGCGGGTCTAGGATCTGTGGCACAACGAGTTTCGGAGGTGCTGCATGCCAGACGAAGTCCTGGCGCCCAATATCGAGCTTTTCTCCCGCAACGGTTTCGCCGGCCCCAACACGACGATCGTGCGCGCCCAGTACCGGCCCCGTTTTCTACACGCCCGTGGCGAATACGTGCCGCGCCGTTTCCACACCTGGGACCTACCGGCCGCGGTGTTCGCGGAGCCCAAGGCGCTACCGGTCCCGATCCTCGAGGGCGAGGGCATCAGTTTCGAACTGAGCCGGCGCTCGGCCGCCATGTCCTTCGGCTACGTCAATGTCTGGGCCGACGAACTGCACTACATCGTCGCCGGGCGTGGTGAACTCGATACCGAGGTGGGCACGCTCGAGGTGCGGGCCGGGGATATCGTCCTGATCCCGCGCGCGGTGACCTACCGGTGGGGTGAGATCGCCGCGGAGATCAGCGAGTTCATCGTGGTCACGGCCAGTGAACTGCATCTCGATCCCGAGGGTGCGCCCGGAACCTTCAACCCCGACCTGCATCTGGACCGTCCCGTCCCGCACGGCCGCCCGGGCCTGCCGACGGAAGACGAATACGAGGTGGTCGTGCGCACCGGCGACACCTTCACCTCGTATTTCTACGATGTCGATCCGATCCCGTGCCTCGATGTCCTCGGCGCCCCGCTCGTCCTCCGGTTCAACCTCGAGCATGTGCAGGGCCTCGGCGTCGCGGCGGGCGGACTCGCTCCGGCCCGGCTCATGAGCAGTACCTCGGGCCACGATTTCGTCTTCGGCACCGGTAGTCGGCGGAGTGCCCGCCCACCGGTGCACCACAACGCCGATTTCGACGAGGTCATCTGTTACGCCATGGGCCCGTCGGCGTGGGGTTCGGTCGATACGCCGGGCACCGTCACCTGGACACCAAAAGGCCTGCTGCATCAGGGACCCGAAGAGGATGTGCAGCCCGGGTACCGGGCGTTCCTGGTGGAAACACGGTCGACCCTCACCATGACCCCGGCCGGCCGCGATATCGCGCATCTGATGGAAACCGATCAGTACGGCGTCCATCCGGCCGAGGGGCAGACGGCCGCGGCGGCCCGCTGAGCGCCGCGGTGTTCCGGCCGGTCCGATGAAGGGACCGGCCGGAACATCAGGCCAGTCGATCGAGCCAGCGCACCAGCGCGGCTGTTCCGTCGCGGAAGCCGGCCGACCGGGGCCGGTTGAGGAACCCGTGGCGGGTTCCCGGCACGATCAGATGCTCGGCCTCGATTCCGGCCTCGGCGAGTTCGCCGGCGAATTCGGTGCTCGACGCGCTCAACGAGTCGTACGCGGCGTCGAGCAGTAGCACCGGTGGCAACCCGGTCAGCTTGCCGCCGCCGGGGAACACATCCGGGTCGCGCAACCGTTCCGCCGAGCCCACATAGTTGAGGTTCATCCTGCGGATGACCTGCGGGGTGAAGGTGCCGAGCCGGCGCCGTCCCTGTAACCGCTCACGCACCGGCGGTGGTAGCCGGGGGAGTTCGGCGTGCAGGGTCGCGTACGCGAGGATCAGCCCGGCCGGTCCGGGGCCGCTGGTATCGCGCAGCCGCAGCGCCGCCGACGCGGCGAGGCAGGCGCCCGCGCTGGCGCCGCCGAGGACGATGCGGGGTTCGTGGGCCAGGAGGTCGGCGACCGCGGTGAGCACATCGTCGAGCGGCGCCGGATAGCGGTTGTCCGACGGCCGGTATTTCGGCGGGCCCCAGGCCCGGAACCGGGGGATCAGCGCGTAGTCGACGGTGTGCACCCGGCGCCCGGTCGCGGCGATCCGCAGTGCCACCGCATGTGATTCGAGTTGGTCGAGCCCGCCCGATACGAACGCGCCGCCGTGCAGCCACAGCAGTGCCGGTGCGGCCGGATCCGGTGTGGCGGGCAGGTATTCGCGAATCGGTACCCGGCCCCGGACGCCGGGAAGGTACCTGTCACGGATTTGCGGTTCGTCGCCCATCCACGTCCTCGATCCGAGCTCGTACCCGTTCGGACGAATCCGCGCGGGGTCTGGGTGCTGCGTTCGCCGTCGGTTCGCGGTGCGGCGACGGCCCCGGCGATGGTATCGCCGGGGCTCCGCGCATCGGTGCGGCCCCCGCGCGCTCAGCTCTTCCCGAATGCCTCCGCTCGGAGGAGGTCCAGCATGCCGGGGTTGTCGGTGGTGGTGACCACGCCGACGGCGGTACGGAGGTAACGGTCGCTCTCCGCGAGGCTCAGCAGACAGGCCGCGAGATCGGTCCGCGAGGTGAACCGGCCCGCGGCCCGCTGCGGGGCAACCGTGTAGTCGGTGCGGTGCGGCAGATCGAAGAGTCCGCTGGGCCGGACGATCGTCCAGTCGAGATCGGTGGCGGTGAGCAGTCCTTCCATCGCGCGCATGTCCTGGTAGAGGGTTTTGCCGAGGACTCCGGTGATGAACGGTTGCAGCACCCGGTTGAACAGGAACCCGGCATCCGCATACGGGTGGGGATCGACCGCACTCGACGACACCACGGCGATCCGGCGCACTTCGTGCCGCCGCATGGCGGCGACGATATTGGCCACGCCGGCCGAATAGGTCGTGATGGGCTTTCTGCTGAACGGTACGCCGAGTGCCGAGAGGACCGCATCGGCACCGGCGACCGCTCGATCGACGGCAGCGGGGTCGTACACATCCCCGCCCACGGTGGTGAGCCGATCGTGTGTCACCGGGAAATCGCCGGGGCGGCGGGTGAAGGCCACGATATCGTGGCCGGCCTCGAGGGCCTGGCCGGTGAGCAGCCGGCCGGTGGGACCGTTGGCGCCGAAGATGACTATTCGCATGATTGCTTCCTTTCGGGTGTGCCGGGTGTCGCGCCGGTTCAGTGGGCGCGGAGGCGGGGGCGGGCGGGGAATAGCAGGAGACCGAACGCGACCATCGCCGCGGCAGTGCGGACCATATGGGCGGTCTGCCAGCGGTCGCGGACGGTGGACCAGTCGGCCGGTATCCCGTGTTCGAGCCACGTCGCCTGCTGGGCGTTGATGGGCAGATTGACGGTGACACTGACGAGCGCGACCGCTGCCAGCAGCGCTACGGCGACCGCGATCGGTATCCAGGTTCGGTGGGACCGGTACGCCGTCACCGCGAGGGCCGCGGCGAGGCACAGCGCCGGGAGGAGGGTGACGCTCGCGAGGACGTCCAAGCGGTCCAGTTGGACGGTTCGGACCTGGGTGTAGGTGGCGGCGTCGGCCGCTCGGAGCGAGGACTCGAGGACTAGGACCCCGAGTAGGAAACCGGCGAACGAGCCGGTGAGGAGGCGGGCGGTGAACCGCAGGGCAGCGATTCGCCGGGTGTCGTCGACCGGGGTGGTCGAGTTCGGTGGTGCTTCCAGGTGAGTGGTCATGGGTTTCTCCTGAAGCCATATAGTATGAGAACCATATAATATGAAATAGTGAGTAAATGCAAGAGCGCCCGGAAACCGCCTGTGTACCGGCCCCGTACTATCGGAGACCCAGATCATGTGAGGGGTATATGACCGAAGCGAACGCGGGCGTGACCAGGCAGCGCAGACAACTCGTCGCCGGGGTCAAGGGTTCGTTGCGCGAGCTGCGTGTCGCGCTCGCCCTGCTGAACCACCGGGTGGGAACGCGGGTGGAGCTCAAAGACGTCGATCTCGACTGTCTGGACATCCTCGGCAGACAAGGCCCGCTCAGCCCGAGTGGGCTGGCGCGGCTGGCCGGTCTGCACCCGGCGACCATCACCGGGATACTCGACCGGCTCGAACGCGGCGGCTGGGTCGTGCGGGAACGGGCCGCCGGCGATCGGCGCGCGGTGAACGTCCACATCGTTCCCGGGCGCAATGCCGAGATCTTCCGGCAGTACGCCGGTATGAACACCCTCATGGACGAACTCTGCGACGGTTACAGCGATGCCGAGCTCGAATTGATCATCGATTTCCTGCGCCGCTCCGGTGCGGCCGGGCAACAGGCCACCGACCTCCTCACCTCGGAACAAGCCTTTCCCGCCGGGTGAATCGGTCCACCTGCCCGGCCTCGCGGGTGCCTCAACTCACAGCTGCGCGCGGAAACCTCCCCGGCGGCCGCCTGTTACACCAGAGCGTGACTTCCACCGCAACCACCACGACGAGCGCCGCACCCGTCGCGCCCGCCCGCACCAGCTGGCACCTCCCGGCGCTGCTGGCCCTCGCGCTCGGCGGTTTCGGTATCGGCACCACGGAATTCGTCACGATGGGGCTGCTGCCCGATATCGCGGGCGCGTTCTCGGTATCCGAGCCGTCCGCGGGGCACGCGGTATCCGCCTACGCGCTCGGGGTGGTGGTCGGTGCGCCGGTGATCGCCGCGGCCTGCGCGTCGGTGGCTCGTAAACGGCTGCTGGTCGCGCTGATGGCCGCGTTCGCGATCGGCAACCTCGCCTCGGCGTTCGCCCCGAATTTCGGCACGTTGATCGCCGCGCGTTTCGTCTCCGGGCTGCCGCACGGCGCGTACTTCGGTGTCGCCTCGCTGGCGGCCGCGTCGCTGGCGCCGGCCGGGCAACGTGCCAAGGCGGTGGCGGCGGTGATGCTCGGCCTGAGCACTGCCAATGTCATCGGGGTACCGGCCGCGACCTGGCTCGGGCAGCACTTCGGCTGGCGTAGTGCGTTCGTTGTCGTCGCGGTCATCGGCGCGGCCACGGTGCTGGCCCTGTTGCGGTTCGTTCCGCCGCTGACCGCGATCGTGACCACCGATCCGCTCACCGAACTGGACGCGCTGCGCCGGCCGCAGGTGCTGCTCACCCTGGCGGTGGGTGCCATCGGCTTCGGCGGCATGTTCGCCGTCTACACATATGTGAGTACCACTCTCACCGATGTCGCGGGTATGGGTGCGGGTCTGGTGCCGGTGGTGCTCATGCTCTTCGGTGTGGGCATGGTGCTCGGCAACATCGGTGGCGGGATTCTCGCCGATCGCGGGGTCGATCGGTCGATCTTCGTCGCGATGGGCGCCATGACGGTCGTGCTCCTCGCCTTCGTGGCCGCGGCCCACAATCCGGTCACCGCCGGAATCGGCGCCCTCCTGGTCGGCGCCACGGGTGCCGCGCTGGCTCCCGGTCTGCAGACCCGGCTGATGGATGTGGCGGCCGACGCCCAGACCCTGGCCGCGGCGCTCAACCACGCCGCCCTGAACATCGCCAATGCCGCCGGCGCCTGGCTGGGCGGCCTGGTGATCGCGGCCGGTTACGGCTACACCGCACCCGCACTGGTCGGTGCCGGTCTGGCGGCGGCCGGCGTGCTGCTGTTCACCGTGACCGTCCGGGCCGCCCGCCGCTCCTGACCGTGGACCGAGCCCGCCGGACCCGCCCGGGTCCGGCGGGCTCGTGTCGTCGGGCGCTGACCGGCGATCGTTCCCGACACTGCCCCGGCAAACACTCCGGTTGATCCGGAGACCGGTCGTGATGATGCATCATCGACGATGAGCGTCGGCTGATGATCTGCGGTGGTACTCGATAGCGGGGCGAGCGGAGAGGTCGTGGTGATGACCCAGCAGCAGGTGCCGGAGCGGGCAGCGAAGGTCACCGTCCTCACGCTCACCGCCATGGTCGTCGGATCGATGGTCGGGGCCGGAGTCTTCTCGCTACCCCGGCGCTTCGCGCAGGAAACCGGTGTCGGCGGCGCGCTGATCGCCTGGTCCATCGCCGGCGCGGGGATGCTGATGCTGGCGCTGGTGTTCCAGCGGCTCGCGGTGCGCAAACCCGATCTGGACGCCGGTGTGTACGCCTACGCCAAAGCCGGATTCGGCGAGTTCATCGGCTTCTACTCCGCGGCCGGCTACTGGGCCAGCGCCTGCGTCGGGAACGTGACCTATTGGGTGCTGATCATGTCCACGCTCGGTCAGTGGATCCCCGCGCTGGGCTCCGGCGATACGCTCATCGCGGTCGTCGCGTCCTCGATCGGACTGTGGTCGTTCTTCCTGCTGATCCGGCGCGGAACCGAAGAAGCCGCGGCGATCAACCGGATCGTCACCGCCGCCAAACTGGTGCCGATCATCGTCTTCGTACTGCTCGCCGTCTTCCTGCTCGATCCGCGGATCTTCGCCGGCAACTTCCGCGGCGCCGACTACGCGGGTTCACTGTTCGATCAGGTCAGCGGCACGATGCTGGTCACGGTGTTCGTGTTCCTCGGTGTCGAGGGCGCCAGCGTGTACTCCCGTCACGCCCGGCGGCGCGAGGACGTCGGCCGGGCGACACTGCTCGGTTTCCTGAGCGTGCTGGCCATTTTCGCCTCGGTGACGGTGGTGTCCTACGGCATCATGCCGATGGCCGAGATCGCCGAACTGCGGCAGCCGTCGATGGCCGGGGTGCTGGAGGTGGCGGTCGGTTCCTGGGGGACCGCGTTCGTCGGCGCGGGACTGATCATCTCGGTGCTGGGCGCGTATCTGGCCTGGGCGCTCATGGCCGCCGAGGTGCTCTTCGTCGCGGCGAAGGACGCCGATATGCCCCGCTTCCTGGCGCGCGCCACCGACCGCGACGTCCCCGTCGACGCGTTGCTGCTGAGCACTGCGCTCTCCCAGACGGTGCTGGTGATCACCATGTTCTCCGAGGACGCCTTCGATTTCGCCCTCGATCTCACCGCCTCGCTCACCCTGATCCCGTTCCTGCTGGCCGCCGGATACGCGCTGAAGCTCTGCCTCATCCGCGAAACCTATACCGGCGAACGAGCCGCCACCCGGCGCGGCGATCTGATCATCGCCGTGCTCGCCACGCTCTACACCGTCTTCCTGCTGTACGCGGCCGGGTTGCGGTTCGTCCTGGTATCGCTCATCTTCTACGCGCCGGTGACCTTCCTTTTCGTGCGGGCGCGCCGGGAACAGGGCCGCCGGGTCTTCACTCCCGCCGAAGCCGTCCTCTTCGCGCTGGTCGCGATCGGCGGAGTGCTCGGCGTCGTCGCACTGGCGGCGGGATGGATCGATCTGTGACCGCTGTACCGGAGCCGGTACCTCGAACCAGCCGACGGAAGGTAGCGCAATGACCGCGAACACCGAACCATCCCGGTACGGCGTCCATTCCGAGGTCGGCCGGTTGCGCCGGGTGCTCGTCTGCTCGCCGGGACTGGCCCATGAACGCCTGACCCCGACCAATTCCGACGAACTGCTCTTCGACGATGTCATGTGGGTGGAGGCGGCCCAGCGCGACCACCTCGACTTCGTGAACAAACTGACCAACCGCGGTGTCGAGGTCGTCGAACTACACGATCTGCTGGCCGAGACCATGGACGATCCGGCGGCCCGGAGCTGGCTGCTCGACCGTAAGATCATCGCGAACCGGGTCGGCCTCGGCCTGGTCGAGAGCACCCGGGCCTACCTGGACACGCTGCCCGCCCGCGAACTCGCGCGCTTCCTCATCGGCGGGCTGGCCATCGCGGACCTGCCCGCCGACTTCCGCACCGGATACGCGGCGCTGGCCCGCGAATCGCTCGGCAATCCGGAGTATCTGCTGCCACCCCTGCCCAACACCCTCTACACCCGTGACACCACCTGCTGGATCTACGGTGGACTCACCCTCAATCCGCTGTTCTGGCCGGCCCGGCACGACGAAACCCTGCTGATGAAGGCGATCTACCGGTTCCATCCCGACTACGCCGGTTCGACCGTGTGGTGGGGCGATCCGGAAAAGGATTGGGGCCAGGCTTCGCTCGAGGGCGGTGACGTGATGCCGGTCGGTAACCGTACGGTTCTGGTCGGCATGAGTGAACGTACCTCCCGGCAGGCGATCACCCAGCTGGCGAAGGCATTGTTCGAGGCGCAGGTGGTCGACCGGGTGATCGTGGCCGGGATGCCGAAACTCCGGGCAGCGATGCACCTGGACACGGTCTTCACCTTCGCCGACCGCGATCTGGTGACCGTCCACCCGGGTATCGTCGACGGTATCCATCCGTTCACCCTGCGGCCGTCGGACCGGGCGCCGGGGGTCGAGATCATCGACGACCGGGGTACCGCATTCGTCGATGTGGTCGCGCGCGCGCTCGGTTTCCCCGCACTGCGGGTGGTCGAGACAGCCGGCGACTTCTATGCTTCCGAACGGCAGCAGTGGGATTCGGGGAACAATGCCGTCGCGCTGGAACCGGGTGTGGTGTTCACCTACGACCGCAATACCCAGACCAATGCCGCGCTGCGCCGGGCCGGGGTGGAGGTGATCACCATCGTCGGTGGCGAACTCGGACGCGGGCGGGGTGGCGGCCACTGTATGACCTGCCCTATCGTCCGCGATCCGATCGACTGAACCGAACGGCTCCCCACCTACGGCGCGATCCGCAGCATCCGGCCCACCGTGGCCTGCCAGTACGAACGGTCGGGACCGATGGTTCCGGTGAGCTGCAGGGGCTCGTCCAGCGGCGCGGCGCCCACCTCCCGGTGTGCCCGTAGCTCGCCGGTCCCGAAATCGACCGCGGTGTAGTAGATCGGGCCCACCTGCTGGATACCGCCGCCGGGCGGGAGCGGCCCGTAGGAGAGCCCGTAGATCAGACCGTCCGCCCGGGACAGCCGGGGCAGCGAGGCCATCCGGTCGGTGGTCTCCCACACGCGCCGGCACCCGGACTCCGAGACGTCGATGCGGGTCATTCCGCCGGTGAACGCCGCGTTCGGCGGATCGCTGGGGCCCGATGTCGCCTGCGGGGGATAGCCGAATCCGTAGGTACTGGGAATCACCAGCGAATTGCCCCAGGCCATCGGGGAATTCTCGGTGCCCTGACCGGACGTTTCGAAAGCCGGTGTCCGGCACACCTGGGATCCGTCGTCGGCGCGGTAGACGATCAGCTCGGGT
>JABFXT010000181.1 GCA_013361595.1 Nocardia sp.
CGCTTGGCGGAACGCAAGAATGTGGTCCCCTGCACTATGCACGTTCGACAATCCGGACACAAGTGCCTGTTGAAACGATTAACGCCGCAGAAACTCAAGCATGACCCGGTCGAGCGGCCTGGACAATCGTTTCGCTAAGCGGTACAACTTTGTTCAGATGTATTTCGGTTCCGCCCGGTAGCGTCGCCCGGCGGAACAACGAAAAACCCCGCAGAAACGGAGCCACGATGGAGTCCTCCAGTGGAGGCACCACGTCTGCCGCGCGGGCAGCGGATGTGCTGCTCGAGTTCGGCCGCCGGTCGAGCGCGCTCGGCGTCTCGGAGATCGCCCGCTCGACCGGGATGTCGAAGGCGGTCGCCCACCGCATCCTGACGACCTTCGTCGAATGCGGTCTGCTGCTCTACGAGCCCTCGACCCGCCGGTACCTGCTCGGACCGGCGGCGGCGACGCTCGGCGCACGCGCACTGGACGTATCTCCGCTGCGGCGGATGGCCCGCGAGGCCCTGGTGGACCTGCAGCGCGCCACGGGCGAGACGGCGACCGTCACCGGGCGCCTGCCCGGAGGTCGCGTCTACCTCGATCAGGTCGAGAGTACTCAGGAAATCAAGATGACCGTCGAGCTGGGTCGCCGGTTCGACCTGCACAGCGGCTCGTCGGGCCGCATCATCCTGGCGCATCTGTCCGAGGAGGAGCAGGAGGATCTGCTGTCGCGGCCGCTGCCCCGGCTCACCTCCACCACCATCGTCGACCCCGATTCGCTGCGCGAGACGTTGCGCGCGGCGCGCGAGCGCGGAGTGTGCCGATCGACCGGCGAACGCCAGGAGGGGGCGGGATCGATCGCCGCCCCGGTCTTCGGGGCCGACGGCACGGTGATCGGATCGGTATCGGTGTGCGGACCGAGCTACCGGATGACCGAGGAAGCCTGCGATCGGTACGAGGAGGCGCTGGTCGAAGCGGCACAGCGGGTTTCGCGCGCCCTGGGGCACCGGGTGCCGGAAAACGGTGCGGCGGTGGCGCGATGACGCCGCGCAGCTGGCTCTACGTACCCGGGCATCGCGACGACCGCATCGGCAAGGCGATCGACAGCTCCGCCGACGCCGTGGTGATCGACCTGGAGGACGCCGTTCCGGTCCATGCGAAGGAGCGCGCGTTGGCCAATGCCCTCGCCGCGCTGCGCACCGCACCGCCTCAGCGGCGGATCTGGTTGCGGCTCAACGCTATCGGGTCTTCCTGGCTGGACGACGAAATCGCCGGACTGGCCGCCGCGCAGGTGGGGCCCGCCGGGGTGCGGCTGCCGAAGGCCGAGACACCCGAATCGGTGGCGGCCACGACCGATCGGCTCACCTGCCAGGTCCACACCATCATCGAATCGGCCGCGGGCCTGCTGGCGGCGCCCGCGATCGCGAAATGCCATCCGCGGGTCACCGGAATCGCCCTGGGCGAAGCGGATCTGGCCGCCGATATGCGTACCGAGGCCGAAGGCCTGGCCTGGGCCCGGGGCTGGATCGTCACCGCGGCGCGCGCCGCCGGTCTGTCCTCACCGGTCCAGAGCGTCTGGACCGCGGTCGACGATCCGGCCGGTCTGGCGGAATCGTCGCGCGCGGGCCGCGCTCAGGGGTTCTTCGGACGCTCGGTCATCCATCCCGATCAGATCGGAATCGTAAACCAGGCCTATACACCGTCACCGGAAGAACAGAGCCGGGCCCGGCGGATCGTGGAATGCGCGGCCGCGTCGCAGGCGGCGGGTGAATCCGCGGTTCTCGACGAGAACGGCGGATTCATCGATCCCGCCGTCGTCGCGAATGCCCGCGTGATTCTCGACCGGGCCGAGGCCACCGCAGTACGAGGAGTGAGAGCATGACCGAACAAACCCTGACCACCGCGCCGGACGCGCTGTTGAACGCGGTGGTGAGCAGCGATGTCGACTACGTCGAGCTCGGGCACCCCTATACGACCGGGATGCCCTGTTCGCCCAACCATCCCGGATTCCGGATGACCCTCATCCGCCGGCACGGCGATATGGTCCGCCCGGACGGCGGGTCGGCGGCCAACGAGATCATCGTGACCGGTGGGCATGTCGGCACCCATGTGGACGCCCTTTCGCATGTGAGCCACTGCGGCAGACTGCACGGCGATATCGATGCCGAGGAGGCGCAGCGCGGCGGCCGGTTCGCCGAACTGGGCGCGGAGACCATCCCGTTCATGCTGCGCCGCGGACTGCTGCTCGATGTGCCGCGAGTTCGCGGTGTCGACGCTCTCGAAGCGGGCCAGGCCGTCACCGAGCAGGATCTGCGCGACGCCGCCGATGCCGCCGGGGTGACGCCGCGGCGTGGCGACGTCGTCCTGATCCGTACGGGCTGGGCCCGCCATTTCGGTGATGCCCAGCGCTACCTCGGCCAGCAGGACGGAGTCCCGGGCGCCGATGTGGGTGCGGCCCAATGGCTCGCCGCCGCCGGGATCGTCGCCGCGGGCGCGGATACCACCGCCTTCGAACACATTCCGCCGGGCAAGGGGCACAGTGTGCTGCCGGTGCACCGGGTACTGCTGGTGGAGAACGGGATCCACATCATCGAACACCTGAATCTGGAAGACGCGAGTGCGCGCGGCCTCACCGAATTCACCTTCGTGATGGCACCGCTGCGCATCACCGGCGGCACCGGCTCGCCGGTCCGCCCGGTCGCGGTGGTCCCGGCGTGAGCGGGTCAGGCCCGGAGGCGGCAGCGCAGCGTGACCCCGCAGGGCCCCCGCGCACGCCGCGACCACACGGCGTGAGCGGGTCAGGCCCGGAGGCGGCAGCGCAGCGTGACCCCGCAGAATCACGGCACGATTTCACCGGTACCGTCGTCGGCCGGCTCGCCGCGCTCGCGGAGCACACCCGGACCGCGGGGCTTTCCGAGGAACT
>JABFXT010000492.1 GCA_013361595.1 Nocardia sp.
CCCGTCCCGTGGCGCCGCGTACGGCACCCGCGGCCTCGTATACCCCGACCGCCGCGCCGGTTCCGGCTGCCCCGGCCGCCGAACTGGCGGCCGCGCCGGCAGCTGCCCCCGAACCCGAACCGGTCGCACCCGAACCCGAGCCGGCCGCACCCGAACCCGCGGCCACCGCGGAACCCGAAACCGCACCCGTCGCACCCGAGCCGGCTCCTGTCGCGCCCGCCCCGGCGGCGAGCGCGCCGGCCACGTCCGCTCCGTCCGAGGCCGCCCCGGCCGCCGAAACCACGGAGCCGACGGCCGGCACCGGACCACAGCCGGATACCGAAACCGCCGCTCCCCCGGCCGCCGAAGCCACGGAGCCACCGGCGTCCGAGGTGCCGAGCACACCGGCCGAGCCGAGCACACCGGCCGAGCAGACCGCTCCCGAACCGGTCGCCGAAGTACCGGAACCCGAAACCGCCGCGGCGAAATCGGCGGCCAAGAAGCCTCCCGCCAAAGCGGCGAAATCGGCGGCCCGCACCAAACGTGGCAAGGCGCCCATGCCGTCCTGGGAGGACGTACTGCTCGGTGTCCGCAGTTCGGGTCACTAACCCGGCACGGACCGGCGTGTTACCCCGCACAACCGCCCGAACCACCCGTTGACGCGGGTAAGTTCGGGCGTATACGGCGACGCGGTCCGATGATTCCGGGGCGAGCCCGGACGACGACAGCAGTTGCGCCGAGAAGTTCGCGACCTGGTTTCGTGCGCTATCGGAGGTGGACCGATGCTGTCCAAGGTTTCATCGGTGTGGTACGTCGATACCCTCGACCCGGCGGCGGTGCTCAGCACCGATCCCGACCCCGATCCCGCGGCGGCGTACGCGCTGGCCCAGCAACTCCATCCCGACCTCGAGGTGGAACCGACCGAATCGGTCACGCTCGGCGATACCGACGGTCCGGGCACCGACGAGGTCTATATCGGCAGCTATCCGGGTCTCACTCTGCTGTGCAGTTCCTATGCGGCGCGGGTCCAGCCGACCGCCATACCCGAACTGCTGGTGCGGCCGCTCGCCGAGGAACACACCTACCTGGTCTCGTTCGATCTGGAATACGGCTGGGGCGCGTTCGCGCACTGGGAACGCGGCGAACTGCGCCGGGCATTCAGCTCGACCCGGCTCAACATTCTGCAGGACCACGGTCTGCCGCATATCTGGGAGCGCCCGCACTGGGCCGGCGACCACCCCATCCTGTGGAATCCGGGTGAACTGCCCGACCCGCTGGTGCTGCCGTTCGATCCCCCCGGTTTCGCCGATACCGCCAATCAGGAATGGCTCGGCTTCCGGTATTTCCCGCTCGCCCCCGCGGCAGACGACGATACGACCGTCGATCCGGCCCGCGCGGTCGACCCCAAGGACATCCGGGTCTGCGGTTTCCGGTTACGCCCTCGCGGCGACACCGCCGAGCCGGAACCACCTCGGCCACCGCACAACCGGATCGCGCACGAACGCAAAGGGCTGCTGTCCTGGTTGCGCGGGCACGAGCCCGCGGTCGGCGCCGATCAATGAGCGGGCATCGCCGCCCGGTTCACACGGAGAACAGCAACCCGATCCAGGCCAGCGCCACGCCCGCGGTGGCCCCGGCCAGTACCCAACGGGTCACCGGCCGGTACCGCCAGCGCCAGACGGTGGGCGCGATACCTCCCACCGCCACCAGGTTCACCGCCGGCGACAGCAGCGGATGTACCTGGGCCAGCGCCGCCCCGAAGGCATACACCCCGGCAGCGGTCAGTGCGGCCACCAACACGGCGACCGTGATCCCCGCTGCCCAAGGGGTGGGTTCACCGGGTGGAACGGGTCCGCGGACCGCGCCGTGACCGCCGAACGCCGGGGTCACGACGCTCGCACCCGCTCGTAGAAGGCCATGGCCGCGGCGGTCGCCACGTTCAGTGAATCGGTACCCGCCGACATCGGTATCCGGGCCCGCACATCCGCCGCGGTCATGGCCTGCTCGGTCAGGCCAGGGCCCTCGGCGCCCAGCAGCAGCGCCACCCGATCACCGGTGAGCGCGGTGGCCAGCGTGGGCGCGGCCGGATCCGGGGTCAGCGCCACCACCTGGAAACCGCGGCGCCGCAACAGGCCGAGGCCGCCCGGCCAGTCCGGCACCCGGGCGAACGGCACCCGCAGCGCATGTCCCATCGAAACCCGCACGGATCGACGGTACAGCGGATCGGCGCAGCGGTCGCCGAACAGGATCGCGTCCACGCCCAGACCGGCCGCGTTGCGGAACATCGAACCCAGGTTCTCGTGGTCGTTGATACCTTCGAGCACCGCGACGGTGCCCGCGGCGGCGACGACCTCGTCGAAATCGCGTTCGGCCGGCCGGTGCGCCACCGCCAGTACACCGCGGTTCAGATGGAAACCGACCACCTCGGCCATCACTTCGGCCGAAGCGCGATAGAACGGCACATCCAGCGCCGCGAGTTCGGGCGCGAGTTCCTGCCATCTCTTGTCCACACCGAGCAGCGCGTGCGGCCGGAACGCGGAGTCCAGCATGCGCCGCACCACCACGGTCCCCTCCGCGATGACCAGACCTTTCCCACCGGGCCGGTCGGGTCTGCGGTCGGCTGCCTTCAAGTCCCGGAAATCGTCGACCCGCGGATCGTCAACACTGTCCACCTCGAGAACCACGGCCACGGCGCCCATCCTGCCAACCGCCCGGCGGGCGGTTCGTGGTGGGTGCGTGCCCGGCCGCTTTAGGGCATGCTCGTCATATGAAGCCGATCCAGCTCCTGCTCAACATCCTGTGGCTCATCTTCGCGGGATTCTGGATGGCGCTGGGCTATTTCGTCGCCGCCCTGATCTGCTTCGTCCTCATCATCACGATCCCGTTCGGGGTCGCGGCGCTGCGCAACGGCGTCTATATGC
>JABFXT010000693.1 GCA_013361595.1 Nocardia sp.
CTATCGCCACCATCGTGTACAACGCGTCCGGTCGGACGGTTGAGAACAGGCGCGAGGTAGGCCACCGCCTGAGCGCCCACACGCCGGTGTCACCCGGTCGCGGGGGTGATCGTGCGAGTGCGGCCGGTCGATGCGGCATCATGGAGAGCGTGAGTACCGATACGCTGGTCCGCCCCGATACGACGACCGACGAGACCACCGGTGACGACACCCCCAAGTTCTTCCATTACGTGAAGAAGGAGAAGATCGCCGAGAGCGCCGTCATGGGCACCATGGTGGTCGCACTGTGCGGTGAGGTGTTCCCGGTGACCCGTTCGCCGAAGCCCGGTTCGCCGGTCTGCCCCGAATGCAAAAAGGTCTACGAGACGCTCCGTAAGGGCGACTGAGCTCCCCCCGGCCCGCCGCGCCCCGGCGGGCCGTGCGACGGCCGCGTTCTCGGCCGTCGCAGTTGTCCCGCTGTCGCAAGTTGTCTCCGCCGTCCATGTGCCGGTCCGGCGATGCCCGCACGACCACGCTGTGTCGACCTCAACGCGATATCACCGGTGCGGGTGTTCCGCCGGTGGGGCCTTCCCCGGGCCCGTCGTCGCCGTGCCGGGTCCCGCGGCGTCGCGGTATCCGATGTGAGCCCGGATCGGCCGTTTCGGAATCGTCGTCGGCCTGCGTGGCGCCGCGGCGTTTGGCCAGCCACGCCTTGAACTGCTCCATCCGGGTGGCGCGCGCCGGCCAGAACTCCTGGACCGCGGCATTGAACTCCGCACCGAGGATCACCGCGAAGCCCAGGAAGAACGTGAACAGCAGGAAGGCGATCGGGGTCGCGAGCGCGCCGTAGGTGACGCCGGTCCGGGTCACCAGCGCCAGATAATGGCGCAGGACATCGCTGGCGGCCATGAAGAACACCGCCGCCAGCAGCGCGCCGCAGAACAGCCGGTGATAGGGCAGGGAACTGTGCAGCGCGAGTTTGTACAGCGTGGCCAATCCGATGATCAGCAACAGCCCCACCGCGGGGTAATAGAAAGTGTCGATCAAGCGCAGTCCCGGTTCGAGCCAGGAATCCGGCAGGATCCGACCGATCAGTACCGGGCCCAGCGCCACCAGCGGCAGGATGAATATCGCCGCGATGAGGAACTGGACGTACAGCAGCAGGGCGAAGATACGCTGCCAGATCGGATTCCGGGCGTCCTTCTGCCCGTGAGCCTCCACGATCGCGTCGACGAAGGTCGCCATCGCTGACGATCCGGCCCACAGCGAGAGTACGAAACCAATCGAGACGAACGCCGCGCGGCCGCGGCCGAGCACATCCCGGATCGTCGGTTCGATCAGATCGGTGACCACACTCGGACTGAACAGGTCACGGCTGAAGGTGAGAGCTTTCGATTCCACGATCTCGACGGTGTCGGGGCCGAACAGACCGCTCACATATCCGAGACCGCCCAGCAGGCCGAAGAGCAGCGGTACCAGCGACAGGGTCTGCCAGAAGGCCGCCGCGGCGGATTTGGCGAAAATCGAGTCGTCCCAGGCTTTGACGGCCACCCGGACGATCAGGCGGCCTGTCTGGGTGAGGGCGCGCCGTGACCACGCGGTACCCGACGGGTCCGCGCCGGGTTCGCGTCCGTAACTGTGCATGGTCTGTCCAGCATCGCGCACGGGGGCGCCCAGCGGTATGGCAGCGGGCAACGTGTCGGGGGTCGATGGGTGAATCGCCGGTAACCGGAGCGCGCCCCGGCGGACCGCGCGGTTCTGTGTGTGACACCCGTCGCGACCCCCGCGCCGGTTTGGCGCGACGGCCGCAACGGCCGCTAGTGTTTCTCTCCGTGACCGATGCGAGCGGTGCTATTGCGACGGAGGTTCCGGGCGCATCCCTGCGCGCGTGGCAGCGGCGCGCGCTCACCCGGTACCTTGCGACCAAACCCCGGGATTTCCTCGCTGTCGCGACGCCTGGGGCCGGTAAAACCACCTTCGCCCTGCGGGTCGCCGCGGAACTGCTCGCCGATCGGACGGTGGACCAGATCACCGTGGTCGCGCCGACCGAACATCTGAAGCACCAGTGGGCCGCCTCGGGGACCCGGTCCGGACTGGCGCTGGATTCCAACTTCTCCAACACCCCCGGCGCCACCTCGGGCGACCACGACGGTGTGGTCGTCACCTACGCCCAGGTCGCCGCGCATCCGTTCAAGCACCGGGTGCGCACCGAGAACCGGCGCACCCTGGTGATCCTCGACGAGATCCATCACGCGGGCGACGCGAAGAGCTGGGGCGACGCGGTCGCCGAGGCCTTCGGCGACGCCACCCGGCGGCTGGCGCTGACCGGTACCCCGTTCCGCAGCGACGACAGCCAGATCCCGTTCATCACCTACGAACCCGACGAGGCCGGTCTGCCGCGCTCCCGGGCCGACCACAGCTACGGCTACACCGAGGCGCTCACCGACGGTGTCGTGCGGCCCGTGGTGTTCCTGGCCTATTCCGGTGAAGCGCACTGGCGCGACAGCGCGGGAGAGGAATACACGGCTCGCCTCGGCGAACCGCTGAACGCCGAGCAGACCGCCCGCGCCTGGCGTACCGCACTCGACCCGGCCGGTGACTGGATCTACGCGGTGTTGCGCGCGGCGGATATGCGATTGGCGCAGCTGCGTGAGGGCGGGATGCACGATGCCGGAGGGCTGGTGATCGCCTCCGATCAGGAACGGGCGCGCGCCTACGCGGAACTGATCGAGCACCTCACCGGGAACCGGCCGGTGCTGGTGCTGTCCGACGACCCGACCTCCTCGGCGCGGATCGGTGAGTTCAGTGCCGGTACCCAGCCCTGGATGGTCGCGGTGCGTATGGTGTCCGAGGGGGTCGACGTCCCGCGGCTGGCGGTCGGGGTGTACGCCACCAGCGCCTCCACCCCGCTCTATTTCGCCCAGGCCATCGGTCGTTTCGTACGTGCCCGGCGACCGGGTGAGACCGCCAGCGTCTTCCTGCCCTCCGTTCCGGTGCTGCTCGACCTGGCCGCGCAGCTCGAGGTGCAGCGCGACCATGTCATCGGTAAACCGCACCGCGAGAAGGACGGTCTCGACGACGAGCTGCTGACCGACGCGAACAAGCAGAAGGACGAGCCGGGCGAGGAGGAGAAGGCGTTCGTGCCCCTGGCCGCCGACGCCGAACTCGACCAGGTGATCTACGACGGGTCCTCCTTCGGTACCGCGACCTTCGCCGGTAGCGCCGAAGAAGCCGACTACCTGGGCATTCCGGGTCTGCTCGATGCCGACCAGATGCGCGCGCTGCTGCGCGAGCGCCAAGCCCGGCAGATCGCCGACCGTTCCGGCGCGGCGCCGGAGGTACCCGCGCCGGTCGCACCGGCGGCGGGCAATGCCGCCGAACGGGTGGCCACCGCCGACAAATTGGGCGAACTGCGACGCGAACTGAACAGCCTGGTGGCGATGCACCACCATCGCACCGGTAAGCCGCACGGCGTGATCCACGGCGAGTTGCGGCGCCAGTGCGGCGGCCCGCCGACCGCATTGGCGACCGTCGATCAGCTGGGTGAGCGGATCGCGGCACTGCGCCGGATGTGATCCGGACGCCGGGCATCGCGCTCGGAGCACGATGCCCGGCCCGTCGAGTCCCGGCCCGCCCGGACCCGGTTCCGCTCACACCTCGAAGAACACCGCGGGATCCACGGTGTGGAGCGGTATCCAGCGCGGTGCTTCCGGCGCCGGACCGGAATCGCCCGGCGCGGCACCGGGTTCCGGGGCACCGAAACCCTGGAGGTCCAGGCTCAGCCGCGGATCCTCGTCGACGCGCCGCGCGAGATCGTAGAACGTCGCCAGCACATGGACGCATCGGAGGGTGCGGGCGCTGCACGAGCAGTCGATCGCGGCGAGTTCGGGTGCCACCGGAATCTCCGCGGCGCGGGCCGCCGTATGCATCTCGTCGGTCAGCAGGGTGGGGTCGGCGCCGATGAGCGCGGTCAGCGCGGTGACCGTGGTCCGGGTCAGCGGCGCCAGTTCGAGATGGGTGACCGATGCCTGTCCGCCGCGATGGATGTGCGCGCGCACGATCCGCCCCTCGGTCACCGCCTGCACCCCGTGGTTGCGTGCGATGCTGCGGGCCCGCGGGAGCAGCGGTTCGGGGCGGGTCTGCCGGAGCGGTTCGGCGAGCCGGACCCAGTCCATACCCCAGCGTGTGTATCCGAATTCGTTGTCCGCCATCAGTTTCCCCGCTTCCGGCGCAGGATTTCCAGTAGTTGTTCGTCGTCGAGCCGGGCGAGATCGGCGATACCGCTACCGTCCGACAGATCGGTGAGCGCGGACTTCCGGCGCTGCATGCTCGCGATATGTTCCTCCACGGTGGTCGCCGAGGTCAGCGTCGTCACTGTGACCGTGCGTGTCTGCCCGATCCGGTGCACGCGATCGGAGGCCTGGGATTCGACCGCGGGATTCCACCAGCGGTCGAAATGGATCACATCGGCGGCACGGGTGAGGGTGAGCCCGGTACCCGCGGCCCGTAGGCTCAGTACCAGGACGGGCGGCCCGTCGGGGGCCTGGAACCGGGAGACGATCGCGGCGCGTTCGGCCTGGCTCAGCCCGCCGTGGAAGAAGGGCGCGGTGATCGCGAACTGTTCGGCCAGTTGCCGCACCAGGAGATCGCCGGTGGCGCGGTACTGGGTGAAGATCAGGGTCGGCGCGGCATTGTCGAGGTTCGCGGCGACGATATCGGTGCACAGATCGAGTTTTCCGGAACGCCCACTCAATTCGCCCAGGTCGCCGTCGACCAGTCCGGGATGATTGCAGACCTGTTTCAGAGCGGTGAGTGCGGCCAGTACACGGGCCTGCCGTTGGGTCCCGGTGCCGAAACCGTCGGCCACCGCCCGGTCGAGCAGCCGATCGTAGAGTCGCTCCTGTTCCGGAGAGAGATCACACAGCAGATCGTTGTGGATCTTGGCCGGTAGGGTGGCCGCGACCTGCGCCTTGCGCCGGGAGAGCAGTACCGGCTCGATCGCGTCCTGCAGCCGGGCGGCCGCGGTGGCGGACCCCTGCTCGATGGGTTTGACGAAGCGGCGGCGGAATTGGGCGCGGTGACCGAACAGCCGGGGCGCCACCAGGTGCAGGAGCGCCCAGAGTTCCTCCAGATGGTTCTCCACGGGTGTCCCGGTCAACGCGACGACGGCCGCGGCCTCGAGCGCCCGGGCCGCTTTCGATACCTGCGTCCGCGGATTTTTCAAGGCCTGTGCCTCGTCGAAGACCACGGTCGCCCATTCGGTTCCGGTGAGCCGGTGCCCGTGCAAGCGCAGTACGGGATATCCCGTGACCACCACGTCTGCGGCCGCGGTGTCGAGATCGCCGCCGCGCCAGGCCGCCGGTCGCAGTCCGGGCGCGAAACGGGTGATCTCGTGTACCCAGTTGCCCACGAGCGAGGTCGGGCAGACCACCAGTTGCGGCCCGAGCGTGGCCCGGCCCAGCAGCAGGCCGATGGTCTGCACGGTTTTGCCGAGACCCATCTCGTCGGCGAGGATCGCCCCGCCGTGGCGGGTGACGGTGTCCCGCAGCCAGCCGATTCCACGTGCCTGGTAGGGCCGCAGTTCGGCGTGCAGAGTCTGCTGCAGGCCGGCGAGGACTGCGGTGGTGTCGTGGAGGGCCGACAGCGCGTGGTCGCGGCTGAGCATCGCTGTTCCCTGCGCGTTGGGATACGCGTGTCCGGCGAGGGGGATATCGGCCCGCTCTCCGGCCAGGATCGCCTGCCAGGCCAGGGTGGAGGTACCGGGATCGGCCGGGGTGAGGGCGGCGAATCCGGTGGGGTCCACCAGCGCGCAGTCGGTCGCGGTCACCTGCACGGTGATACTTCCGGCGCGAGCCTGCGCCCGGGTCCCGCCGGGTACGGCGAGTGGGAGGGACGCGGTCTCGCCGATCCCCGCGGGCGCCGGGCCGGGTTCCCGGCCGGTCCAGGTCCACAGCGCGAACATATGACGGTCGGGCAGGTAGGTGGTTTCGATGGTCGGCAGTGTGCACCCCTATGATCAACGTATGGCGTACGGAGTAATAGGCCAACGCGTACCGTACCGGATTTGTTCCGGTACGGTCCGATCGGTTGTCAGGTGGTCTCCGCGACGGCGAAAAGGAATGCGATGATCAGCGATGGCGCCTCGCCGGCACCGCGTCCCGAAGGCCGGCCGGCGGCGACCCCCCGCGCGACCGCTCCGGCCCGGGCCCTGCTCGAACTGCTGTGGCGACACGAACTGCCGCCCCGGCGCGGTGGCCGTGGCCCACGGCAGACCGTGAGTGTCGACGAGGTGGTGGCGGCGGCGATCGGTCTCGCCGACCGCGAGGGCTACGACAAGGTGTCGGTCCGGGCGGTCGCGGCGGAACTGGGGCTGCGGCCCATGAGCCTGTACACCTACGTGCCGAGCAAGGACGCGCTCACCACACTGATGGTCGACGCGGTCGCGCTCGAGGACACCCCGATCCCCGCCGAACTGCCGGTCCGCGACCGGCTGGTGGCCCTCGCCCGGCAGGTGCGGGACGAGTACCTGGCCCATCCGTGGCTCTTCGAAGTGCCCGCCTGGCGGATGGTGCTGGGTCCCGGCCGGGTGCGGCGCTACGAGCGATACCTGGCCGCGGTGGACGGAGCCGGGTTCGACGATGTGGAGATGGACCGGGTGATCGCGGTGCTGTCGCAGTTTGCGACCGGTAACGCGCGAACCGCGCTCGCGGCGTCGCGCAGCGCGCGGGAGCAGTCCGACGCCGACTGGTGGGCGGCGCACGGCCCGGTGCTCGAACAGGTCATGCCGGCCGCGGAGTTCCCGCTCGCCACGCGGGTGGGGGCGGTGGTCGGCGAGCTCTATCGAGCCCCGGGCGACCCCGGCGGGGATTTCGACTACGGGCTGCAGCGGTTGATCGACGGGATCCTGCCCGCCTGAAACGGCCCGTGGCGGGCGACCGGATGGTCGCCCGCCACGGAAGCGGTGTTCTGTTGTTCGATGCTGTTGTGTCGGACGCGAGGACGGGTCAGAGCGCGGGAGCGGATTCCGTATCGATCACGGCTTCCAGTTCGCGCAGTCGTTCCATATGTTCGTTCGCGTGATGCTGGCAGAAGAGCAACTCGCCACCTGCGGGCAGAACAGCACGCACACGCGCCGCCGCCCCGCAGCGATCGCAGCGATCGACCGCGGTCAGTGGGGTGCTAGTCAGGGTTCCTGGCATGACTCCTCCGTCCTGGCTTCCGGCACAATACCGTTCACCTGGTGTGAGGCCCGTGGTCACTCCGCGGGCTCGCTTCCGCTACTTCCCAGCAGTGGTGTAACTACTCTGTCAGACGTTCGGGGCATCGGCTTTGTTCCCACTGGGGAACCACTGTGTTTTCCCTAACACGACCAGCGGTTTCCGCCTGTGGCGAACACCGCGGGGCGGATGTGGAAAACGTAGTGCCGCTGCTCCGTACCGACTGTCGAGTTGTGTATCGGAGGTTACCCGTGCCCTGTGACACTCACACCCTTGTTCACCTCTGTACTCCCGGTGAGTGGACACTTGCCGAGGAACGCGGTGAGCATCGACCCGATTCGCTGCGGTCGGAGGGGTTCGTCCATCTCTCCGCGCCGCAGCAGGTGCACCTCCCCGCCAACCGGCTTTTCGCAGGTAGGCGCGATCTGCTGTTGTTGCGGCTGGATCCGGATCTGCTCGCGGCGCCGGTGCGCTGGGAACCGGGCGCACCCAGCGACGATCCGGCGTTGCGTTTCCCACATCTGTACGGTCCGCTGCCGGTCGAAGCCGTGCGCGGCGTCGACAGCTATCTGCCCGGCCCCGACGGATTGTTCGTACCGCTGACCGGCTGAACCGGTGACCCGGGCACCCTTACCGGGGCCCGGCGGCGCCGTCACCGAGTTCGCGCGCCAGGATCGCGGCCTGTACGCGTGAGCGCATTCCCAGCTTGGTCAGGACGCGTGAGACATGTGTCTTCACCGTGGTCTCGCTGATGAACAACCGGGTCGCGATCTGGGCGTTGGACAATCCACCGCCCAGACAGTCGAACACCTCTCTCTCCCGGCCGGTGAGCTCGGCCATACCCGGGGGCGGTTCCGGGGTCCGTTCGGCAGGTGCTCCGGCGAAGGCGTCGATCACCGCGCGGGTGACCTCCGGGGCCAGCACGCCCTCGCCCGCGGCGACCGCGCGGACCGCCTCGATCAGGGCGGGTCCCGATGCCGATTTCAGCACGAAACCCGCGGCGCCCGCGCGCAGGCTGCGGAACACGTACTCGTCCAGGTCGAAAGTGGTGAGGACGAGTACCCGGGCGAGTCCCTCGCCGGTGACCCGGGTGGTCGCGGTGATGCCGTCCACCCCGGGCATCCGCACATCCATCAGCACCACATCGGGCCGCAACGCACGGGCCTGGGATACGGCGACGTCCCCGTCGGCGGCCTCACCGACGACCTCGATATCACCGGCCCCGTCGAGGATCATGCGCAGTCCGGCGCGGATCGCGGCGTGATCGTCGGCGATGAGGACCCGGATCACCGCGGATCACCGGTGGTCCCGGGGACCGCGGCCAGCGGCAGCCGGGCGCGAACCCACCAGACACCGGCTTCGGGCCCCGCCCGCAACGTCCCGCCCAGTGCGGTCGCCCGTTCACGCATATTCGTCAGTCCGCGCCGGTCGGCAGTGGCCGTACCCGAGCCGGGGGCGGGCGGTGGTCGGCCGGTCAGCGTGTTGCGTACCGTCACCGTCAGTGCCGTGGATTCGGCGCGTACATCGATATCCACTTCCTGCCCGGGCGCGTGTTTCATCACATTGGTCACCGCTTCCTGAACGATTCGGTAGGCCGCCTGGTCGACCGCGCCGGCCGGTACGGTCGCGCCTAGGTCCAGCTGAACCCGCACCGGCATACCCGCCTGCCGAGCGGCTGCCACCAGTCCCGGCAGCTGGGCCAGCCGCCCCGGGGCGGTGGTCTGATCGGTATCGCCGTCGCGGCGCAGCAGCCCGATCATGGTCCGCATCTCTCGCAGTGCCTCGACGCTGTTGGTGCGGATGGAGCCCAGGACTCCGGCCAGCCGCGGGTCGGCGGCGGCGCCGTCGAGAGTGCCCAGCGCCGCCTCGGATTGGAGCGCGATCGCCGACAGGTGGCCCGCGATCACATCGTGCAGGTCGCGGGCCATCGCCTTGCGTTCGTCGGCCACGGCCGCCTGCCGGTCCAGCTCGGCGACCAATGATTGCGCGCGAGCGCGGGCCCGTTCGGCGTCGGCGGTCTCTTTGTGCGCGCGCACGGTAAGACCCCACCACAGTGAGGTGCCGACGAAGGCGGCGGCGAGAACCAGGGCCAGCGCCATCAGATGCCAGTCGCCGGTGATCGCCAGGACGATGCCCGCCGCGGTCGCCGAGAGCGCCAGCCAGGCGACCACGGCGCCCTCCATCTGGCGCCGGGTGCCGTACACCACCGCCGCGTAGATGAGATCGGTGTAGACGAGCCAGACCGGTAGCGTCGGCCCGAGCGACAGATCCAGCGTCAGCGGCACCAGGCCCAGCACCATGGCCGTGATCGGTGCCCGGCGCCGCACCAGCAGCACCGCGCTCGCCAGCGCGAGGATCACGATACGGGGCCACAGCGGGCCCGCCTCCGCGTCGGCGGCGAACATCATGCCGAAGCCGGCCAGATACAGCAGTACGCCGAACAGGAACCATCCGGCCGCGACGACGACATCACGTGTCGTCGCCGATAACGCCGACCACCGTCCCATCCGTTCATCTCAGCACACCGGTCCGTATCCGGGATCCATCGAACTGATGAGCGGTCCGGTACGGAGTGCCGAGGTCGCGGGAACGGCCGTGGCGTCGGTGTGCGGCGCGTCGATCCGGCGGCGGCGGTAATCTGCGGATGGACGGTGTATTTCGGCCGCCCACGCGATCGCCTCCGGTGCCCGACGACACCGCCCGGCGATGCGGG
>JABFXT010000778.1 GCA_013361595.1 Nocardia sp.
CGGCGCATACGGCGGCGGTGACCGTCGGCGATACCGCGGTCACCGGTCTCCGGCGGATATCCGGTGGCTGGGCGGTGGATCCGCTCGGGGAATTCGACGCGGTCGTTCTGGCGACACCGGCGCCGGTGACGGCCCGGCTGCTGGCCGATATCGCGCCGGCGGCGGCGCGCGCGGCCGCCGGAATCGAGCTGTCCTCTTCGGCGCTGGTCGCACTGGAGTTGCCGAAGGATACGGCGTTGCCGCCGAATTCGGGGGTACTGGTCGCCACCGGGGAACCGCTGCGGGCCAAGGCGTTCACCCTGTCCAGCCGGAAATGGACGCATCTCGCCGCCCGGGACACCGCACTGGTGCGGGCCTCCTTCGGCCGTTTCGGGGACGACGCGGTGCTCGGTCTGTCCGACGCCGAACTGATCGATGCCGCCACCGCTGATCTGGCGACCGTGACGGGGGCGCCTATCGCTGCGCGGTCGGCTGTCGTGCAGCGCTGGCCCGGTGGCCTGGCCCAGTACGCGCCCGGCCACACCGAACGGGTCGCCGAAATCGAATCCGCGCTGGCGGGTTTCGACGATCTCTCGGTGACCGGGGCCTATCTGCACGGTGTCGGTGTACCGGCCTGTGTCGCGGCGGCGACGCGCGCCGCGACGCGGATCGCCGCCGCGGGGACGGCTGCACGGGCCTGACGCCTGCCCCACGGCCTGCCGGATGCGGTGCGGGCGCGTATCCGAACGTCCGGCCCCGCCGTGTACACGATCCGGCGAGTGGCACGATGGCATCATGGCGCGACTCGATTACCAGTCTCTCAACTCCACCATCCGCTATCTCATGTTCTCCGTGTACCAGGTGCGGCCCGGAGTCCTGGGGGACGACCGCGCGGCGGCGCTGAAGGAGGCCCGCGAATTCTTCGACGGCCTGGCCGACCGCGGAGTCGTGGTACGCGGGTTCTACGACGTGGCCGGGATGCGGGCCGACGCCGATTTCATGGTGTGGACCCATGCCGAACGGGTCGAGGACCTGCAGGCCGCCTACGCCGATTTCCGGCGCACCACCGATCTCGGCCGGGCCAGTACCCCGGTGTGGAGCAATGTGGCGCTGCATCGGCCCGCGGAGTTCAACAAGAGCCATATTCCGGCGTTCCTGGCCGGCGAGGAGGCCGGGAACTATATCTGCGTCTACCCGTTCGTCCGGTCCTACGAGTGGTATCTGCTGCCCGACGACGAGCGCCGCAAGATGCTCGCCGATCACGGCAAGGAAGCTCGCGGCTATCCCGATGTACGAGCCAACACCGTGTCCTCGTTCGCGCTCGGCGACTACGAGTGGATTCTGGCGTTCGAGGCGCCGGAGCTGCACCGGATCGTCGATCTGATGCGTGACCTGCGCGCCACCGAGGCCCGGATGCATGTCCGGGAGGAGACCCCGTTCTACACCGGTCCGCGGGTCGAACTCGAACAGCTCGTCGCCGCGCTGCCCTGATCCCGGTCGCCCGGCCGGCGTGCTCCCCGGTACGGGAGGCGGGCCGGCCGGGCGGTTGGCACGGGCGCTACCGCCGCGGCGGCGGCATCATTGCGCGGCGTCGGTGGCGGGGCGCAGCCGCAGGGATATAGAGTTGATGCAGTACCGCTTGTCCGTGGGGGTGGGGTACCCCTCGCCCTCGAATACGTGTCCGAGGTGGCTGTGGCAGTTCGCGCAGAGCACTTCGACACGGCGCATCCCCAGCGAATCGTCCTCGCGTAGCAGTACCGCGTCCGAGGCGGCCGGATCGAAGAAGGACGGCCATCCGCAGTGCGATTCGAACTTCTCCGTACTGCGGAAGAGTTCGGCGCCGCAGGCCCGGCAGCTGTAGACCCCTTCGGTCTTCGTATCGGTGTATTCGCCGGTGAACGGCCGCTCGGTGCCGGCTTCCCGGAGTACCGCGTACTCGGCCGGGTCCAGCTTCGCCCGCCACTGCTGCGGACTCAGCTGGATCTTCGGGGTGGGCAGGGAGGTATCGGTCGCGTCCGTTTCGGAGCTCATACCTCCACGCTAATACGCGGATCGCGCCGCGTCTCGTATCAGCCGCCCACCGTCTGGGTCTCGGTGACGCGTGTACCGGCCGGTTCGGGGTCGGGTGTATCCGCGACCGGCGGACGGTCCGGTCGGGCCGGGGCGGCGAAATCGTCCGCCCCGGTGGCCCGGGAATCCGGGGCGCCGGCCATCCAGACCGGATCCAGCTGCGGCAGCCGGCCCTCGCGGCGGGCGGCGAGGTACCGGTCGCCGAGCACACAGAACACGACCACCAGCAGCAGGCCCCACCCGAAGGTGATGCGCAGGTATTCCAGGTTGCGGCCGATATCGGGCCAGCGGTCCGACAGCCATTTGTCGTAGGACAGGAACCCGAACACCGCCAGCCAGGCCGGCCAGTTGCGCAGGACGGAATTGCGCAGGACCACCGACATGAGGAACGGGAACAGCAACATCGAGTAGTACATCTGACCCAGCGACGCGAGCAGCCACGACGCGGTGAGCAGCACCCCGGAGGCGGTGGTGACGAAGAAGAGCTCGTCTTCGCGGTAGTAGCGGTACAGGATCCACAGCGAGATCAGGACCAGGACGGCCATGCTGATCCGGATGGTCCAGGTGAGCCACGGCGGCAGCCCGTAGTACTCCGCGTTACCGGGGATGGCGCTGTTGAAGTAGTCCCGGGTTTCGAACAGGTACGGCGCGGTGCGCGTGAAGAAGCGTTCGGGGTCCCGGGAGAGCGGCCAGGCGACGGCGGTGAGCGCGACCGGCACGGTCACCGCCGTGGCGACCAGGGTCCACTGTTTACGGACCACCGCGATGAGCAGCAGCGGCGCAAGTGTCGGTTTGACGGCCATACTCAAACCGAGGACCACACCTGCCCACACATCCCGTCGTCGTAACAACAGGATGAGGACCAGCATTTCCGCCAGCAGCAGGCATCCGTTGACATTGGTGAACACCAGAGTGTTGATCACCGTCTCGGACAAGAACATCGCCAGCAGGAGTACCGGGGCGGCGATCGAGCGCAGGGTGTAGTTGAACAACCGCAGCAGCAGATACCAGGCGATCAGGATGGCGACGGCGTTGAGCAGGATGAACAGCCAGCGCGACTTCTCGTAATCGATCACCCCGATCGGCGCGATCAACAGGGTCCCGCTGGGTGGATACAGATAGTGCGGATCCACCGAATCGAAGTTCGCCGTGTAGACCTCACGCCCGTTCAGGAAGTCCAGCGAGGCCTGGTAGACCGGCTTGTAGTCATCGGTGACGAAACCGTTGACAGCCTTGATGAACACCCGGTTCAGCACGGTCATGACCGCCAGCGGCCAGAGCGCGAACCGGATCACGTCGGCGGTTGTTCGAGCAGTGCGGGGCTCGAGCTGTCGAAGGAACACCACGGCACGGTACACCGGGCGGTGCC
The DNA here is from genome assembly GCA_013361595.1 of Nocardia sp. Lineage (GTDB taxonomy): Bacteria > Actinomycetota > Actinomycetes > Mycobacteriales > Mycobacteriaceae > Nocardia. Next base: position 3,419 of record JABFXT010000778.1, read on the forward strand.
GTGGTGTTGCCGGGACCCACCCTCGACGCGCCGGTCAGGAGTGCCTCGGGCCCTGTTCGGACCGCCCGCGTTCAGGCCGGGCAGGCGGTGCCGTCGCCCGGCAGCCGACCGTCTTTCAGGTAGTCCACGAGTGCGGTCTGCGCGCATCCGGAATGGGTGCTCACCGGATGACCCCACCCCTGCCAGGTCATCGTCGAGGTCCGGGCGCCCGCGGCGCCGAGCGCGCCGGTCACCGAGGCCTGCGCGGCTCCGGCGACCGGGTCGCCGACGCCGGTGAGTACCAGTACCGGCAGTTCGAACTTCTCCAGTGCGGGCGGCGCCTCGGTGACCGGCCATGCCGAGCAGGCCAGCATCGACAGGGCGGTGGCGCGCCCGAACGCCGGATACTTCTGCGCCCAGATTCCGGTCAGGTCGGTGATCTGGGCCGCGGGCGGACTCTGCGGCATATCGGTGCAGCCGTTGACGAACTGGCCGTCGGTCGCGGTGGCGGCTTCCTGTTCACCGATGATCGCCTTCAGTGCCCCCGGATCACCCCGGCCGGCCGCCGACAGCGCGTCGGCGAAGGCGCCGACGCGGCCGCTCTGATCCGCTCGCGGGCTACCGAGGAATCCGGTGACGGCTGTGCGTACCGCGTTTGCCGAGATGTCGCCCAGCTGTCCGTCGGTGGCCTTCTGCATCAGCGCGGTCACCGCGGCACGCGGGTCCGGCCCGAGCGAGCAGGAGATTCCGGCTCACTGCTGCGCGAAGGCCGTCAGTGCGGCCTCGGCGCCCTGAACCGCGGTCTCGGTACGGGTGATCGTGTCCACACCGACCGGGGTGGGGGAGTCGAGGACGAGCCGGGCCAGCCGGTCACCGTATTTCCGGGCGTATTCCATCCCGACCAGTGCGCCGCTGCCGGTCCCCAGCACGGCGATATGGTCGACGTCCCACTCCCGGCGCAACTGCTCGATATCGTCGGCGGCGTGCGCGGCGTCGAAGGTGCCGTCGTAGGGCTGCAGGAAATCCCGGCAGGAGATGGTCCCGTTACGGGAGAGATCGGACATGCCGGCCACCGGATCGCCGCCCGGGCTGAACTGGGCGTTGTCCTGTAGGCCGGTCCGGATATCGGCGGGCAGGCAATCGATGGCCTGGGAGGTGCCGATACCGCGGCGATCCACCGCGACCACCGGATGTGTGGTGAGCAGTGCGTTCGCCGGACCGGTCGCCAGACCGGCGAGAGTGGCGCCGGAGGAGCGGTCCACGCCCGAGGTCAGGACGACCGGCGTGGCGTCGGGTGGGGTCTGCGGCAGCCGGGCCCGTATCGCACCGGCGCGAAAGTTGCCCAGTACCGAGCCCGCGCTGTCGATCGGCGTGGAGAAATCGGCGCATTCCAAGACCAGGCCGGCGGGGCCCGGGCCCATACCGGCCTGGTCGAACGTCTCGCGGCTGCACTCGCGCCAGGGCAGATCCTTTTTCGGCACCTCGGCGGCCGGCGGCGGTGGGACCTGGGCCGACGTGGTGGAATCGCCTGGTACAGGCGGACGTTCGACGGCGACGTGCGGGCGGTCCGACGGACCGGCACCGCATCCGGCGATCATGATCAAAAGTGCCGAGGCCGGCACCACTGCCCGAGTCCAGCGCATGCGCTACACCCTGCCAGGTCCGGATCGGATTCGCCCGAGCGGGACGTCCGTACCCGGCGGCCCGGCGCCGCCGCCCCGTCCCGCCGTCCCGGATTCAGGCGCGCACCCAGCGGGTGAGCATCGTCGCGTCGGTGTCGATGAGCAGATGCGCCGGGTTCATCCGGAGCGCGAATTCCTGGTGGGACACCGCGATCCGGCGGGCTGTACCGCCGACGAGCAGAGGGGCGGTGGTCAGGCAGAGTTCGTCGATGGCGCCCTCGGCCGCCAATGATCCGAACAGTTGCGGGCCGCCCTCGCACAGCACCCGCCGCAACCCGCGCGCGGCCAGCGCCGCCGGCACCGCTCGCGGTTCGATGACCTCGTCGCCGATCACGATCACCTCCGCGCCCGCGGCGGTGAGGGCCCGAACCCGCTCGGCGGGGGCCGCGGCCGTGGTGAGGATCAAGGTCGGGGTGGCGGCTGTGCCGAGCACGCGGTGGCCGGGGTCCAGCGCGGCGGAGGCGGTGACGATCGCGATGGGCGGCGGAGTGCCCTCGGCGTGACCGCCGATCCCCCGGGCGAAGAGTTCGCGACGCAGCCGGGGGTCGGTGTGCGCGCCGCCGTAGTTCTCGGCACGTACCGTGCCCGCACCGACGAGTACCACTTCGCACAGATCGCGAAGGAGATGGAACACCCGTTTGTCCGCCGGTGTGCCCAGGGCACCCGAGACGCCGCCGGCGCCGGTTACCGCGCCGTCGATACTGGCGACGAAATTGACCCGTAGCCAACTCTGTTCCTGTTCGGCCGGGTAGGCGTACAGATCGGCGAGCGCGTCGTCATCGAGGTCTGTGAGCTGGATCGCATCGGGGATACGCTGCATACCGACAGCTCACACCACATCATTAGGCTACGTCCATGCCGATGCGCCTCGTCGACCGCCGTCCGGAGGTCCCCGCCGACCAGCTGGTCGCCCAGATGGTACCGCCGCCCATGTTCGACGAGGTCGGTTTCGACACCTACATCCCGGACCCGAACGAGCCCAGCCAGGCCGCGGCGGTCGCCTCGGCCCGCACCTTCGCGGAGAAAGTCACCGCCATCCACAAGGCCGCGAACAAGAAATCGTTGTTCGGGAAGAAGAAACAGGTCCAGGGCGCGGGCCTGTACCTCGACGGCGGTTTCGGTGTCGGTAAGACGCATCTGCTGGCCTCGATCTTCCACAGCGCTCCCGCGCCCAGATCTTTCGGGACCTTCGGCGAACTCACCAATCTGGTCGGTGCGCTGGGATTCGCCAACGCGGTGGAGCGGTTGTCGGCGAACAGCGTGCTGTGCATCGACGAATTCGAACTCGACGATCCGGGCGACACCATGCTGGTCTCCCGGTTGCTCACCGAGCTCTCCGCGAGCGGAGTATCGGTGGCGGCCACTTCCAACACCCTGCCCGGCCAGCTGGGGGAGGGCAGATTCGCCGCACAGGACTTCCTGCGGGAGATCAAGAAACTCGGCTCCATCTTCGATACCGTGCGGGTCGACGGGCCGGACTACCGCCACCGGGATCTGCCGCCGGCGCCGGAACCCACCAGCGACGCGCAATTGACCGAGCGGGCCACCGCGACACCCGGTGCGACACTCGACGAGTTCGACGCGCTGCTGCGTCATCTGAGCACGCTGCATCCCTCCAAGTTCGGTGCGCTGATCGACGGTGTGTCCGCGGTGTTCGTCTCGGGAGTGCATCCGGTGAACGATCAGGCGGTGGCGCTGCGCCTGGTGGTACTGGCCGACCGGCTCTACGACGCGGGCACCCCGGTGACCGTCTCCGGCGCGAAACTCGACGAGATCTTCTCCCAGGAGATGCTCGACGGCGGGTACCGCAAGAAGTACCTGCGCGCGATCTCCCGGTTGCTGGCACTGTCGCGGTTCGAGGTCGCGGCCTGAGCGCTGCCCGGCGACGGCCGGGATCCGGTATCGCCCGGCGACGGCCGGGATCCGGCGCAGCCCGGTGGTAGCCGGGATCTCGCCACCGCCGGGCCACGCCGCCCCGGGCAGGCGGCGACGCGCCGTTTTCGGGTTGACCCGCGACTCCGGGATTGGTTTGCTGAGTCGGGCACACCGCGCGGGGGTGCCGGCGAGCACGATGGGAGTTCCACCATGGTTCATCGTTCGGCGCGGGTACCGGCCGCTGTTCTGATGGGCGCCCTGGTGGCGTTCGGCCCGGCCGTATCGGCGAGTGTCGCCGCGCCACCGGCGGCCGGTGATGCGCCCGCCGTCGATCGCTCCCTGCGGTTGGCCGGGGCGCCCAATGCCCGGGACCTCGGCGGGTACCGCACCGTCGACGGCCGCACCGTGCGTACCGGAGTCGTCTTCCGTACCGATCAGCTGAACAATCTCACCCCCGCCGATCTGGCCGAACTGACCCGCCTCGGAGTCCGCGAGGTCGACGATCTGCGCACCGTCTACGAGCGCGCGCTGGGACCGGACCGGATACCCGCCGGCGCCCGCGCCAACTGGTACGACATGATCGGCGCCGCCCCGCTGCCCGAACTCGTGTCGACCCTGGCCGGCGGCAATGATCTGTACCGGGCGTTCATCACCGCCCCGGGAGCGAATCAGGCGGTGGCCGGAGTGCTGCGCGATATCGCCGGGTCCGGCACCGGCGCCGATCCCGGGGCGGTGCTGTTCCATTGCACCGCGGGTAAGGACCGGACCGGCTGGACCGCCGCGGTTCTGCTCACCGTGCTCGGGGTGGACCGGGCCACCGTCACCGAAGACTATCTGCTGTCCAATCACTACCGTGCCGCCGCGGCCGGTGATCCGGTGGGCGGAGTGCGGCAGGAATGGCTCGATTCGGCCTTCGAGCAGGTGGCCCGCAGCTACGGCAGCTTCGACCGGTATGTGAGCGAGGGTCTGGGCCTGAGCCCCGCGGAGGTCGACACGTTGAAGCAGCGCATGCTGGGCTGAGACCGCCCGTCAGAATTCGAGGCGCAGCAGGTAGTCGTTGTGCACCTGGCGTCCGACGGTGAACGTTCGTGTACCCACCTGCCGGAAACCGTATTTGGCATAGAAGCGCTGGGCCCGCAGGTTCTGCTGGTTCACGCCGAGCCAGATCCCGGTATAGCCGGCACCGCGAGCCTGCTCCAGCGCCGCGCGCATGAGGGCACTGGACACACCGGTGCCGTGATGGCCCGGCAGTACATACATCTTGCTGATCTCCAGCACGGGATCCAGTGCCACCGCCGCCGCCACCGCCGGGTCGGCGGGCGGGCCGCTGTGCAGGATGGCGTAGCCGACGATCTCGTCGTCGGCGACCGCCTTGAGGACCGTGCGCGCCGGATCGGACAGGTATTCGCCGAACCGCTCACCGGACAGGACCTCCGCCAGGAACACCGCGATATCGTCCATATCCGAACCCGGCGGGCAGGCCAGTGGAAACGTCGCGGCGGCGACATCACTGAGCGCTTCGGCGTCCCACAGTCCGGCCCGGTCCACGGTGACAGTGGTCATAATCCAATGAGACCACAGCCTGTTCGGGCATCGGCATGTCCGCAGGTCCGGCGGGTCCGCAGTCGGCGCCGGAGCGCTCCTCCGGGTCGGCGCCCGTTCGTTCGCGACCTGCGAAGACAGGCGTAATGGAGCCTTCAGCTTTGCTGCCGGACACATCCGACGTAATCTCTCGCCCATGAGGAGCGGGAACCGCATCGCAATCGTCGGTGCGGGTATCGCGGGTCTGGTCTGCGCGAAGGTCCTGAGTGAGGATGGGTTCGCGGTCGAGGTTTTCGACCGAGCCCCCGATATCGGCGGCGTGTGGAGCGAGACTCGCCGTTACCCGGGCTTACGCGCGCAGAGCAGCAAGAACACATACCACTTCTCCGACCATCCCATGCCCGCCGACTATCCGCGGGTGCTCGACGGAGCGCGGATGCAGGAGTATCTGGCCAGCTACGTGCGGGCCTTCGGCCTGACCGATCGGCTCCGGTTGCGGACCGAGGTGGTCGCGGCCGATCCGGTCGACGGTGGCTGGCTGCTCGAGATCCGCGATATCGACGGTGTGCATCGCACGTCCTGCGATCACCTCGTCATCGCCAACGGTGTGTTCAGCGAACCCGCGGTGCCCGATTTCGCCGGTGCGACCGAATTCGGGCGTGCCGGTGGCCAATTGGGTCACAGCACCCAGTTCCTGGATGTGGACGCGGTACGTGACCGGTCGGTCGTAGTGGTCGGCTACGGCGCCGCGGCCTGCGATCTCGCCACCGAGATCAGCCGGGTCGCCGCCGAGACCACGGTGGTCGCCCGCCGGCTGCTGTGGAAGATGCCGCGCCGTCTCGCCCCCGGACTGGATGCCGAGCGGGTGTTGCTCACCCGCACCGGCGCGGCCCATTTCCGGAGTCCCGAGCCCGGCCGGTTCGAACGGCTGCTGCACGGTCCGGGCCGTTCCTTCCGGGAGAGCAATCTCGATCTCGTCGAAGCGCTCGTGGCGCGGCGCTCCGGTGCCGCGGAACTGGGACTGGTCCCGCCGGTGCGCTTCGAACACGCGCACGAGGCCGCGTTCGGGCTGGCCGCCGACGGTTTCGCCGAACAGGTGGCGGCCGGCCGGATCACCGTCTGCGGCGGAACAGATGTGGCCGCGCTGGGTGGTGGCCAGGGCGGACCGTACGCCGAACTGTCCGACGGCCGGCTGGTCCGCGCGGATATCGTCGTCTGCGCCACCGGTTTCCAGCAGCGGATCCCCTTCCTGACCCCGTACGTGCAGCGTCAGCTCACCGACGACGACGGCAATTTCCGGCTGTACCGGCAGATCCTGCCGTTGCAGGTTCCGCATCTGACCTTCGCCGGTTACAACTCGTCGTTGCTGAGCGCGGTGGGCGCGGAAGTGGGCGCGCAC
>JABFXT010000127.1 GCA_013361595.1 Nocardia sp.
GTAAACGGCACGGCGGTACTGAAATCCCGTAGGAACTACTGCAATGCCAGCATCGAGCCGCTCAGTTCGTGCAGCGGTCCGAACACGGTGAAAACCACCCGGCCGTTCGGCTGGGCGGCGGAAACGGCCGCGGCCGCGTCCAGCGCCTGACCGAACGACGGTGCCGACGGATGCGGAATACCCGCCACCATCTGCCCGATATTGTTCTGATCCACCCAGCGCGTATCCGCCGGGCTGAGGTCTACCCGCACTCCACCGGGCAGCGGTGTCACCGCGACGGCACCGGCCGAGCCGGCGCCCACGGTAGCGAGAACAGATGCGGCCCCGGCCATCAAAGCTCCGGTTGCCAAGGAACGTGCTACCCGCATATGTGTTGTGACCTGTCTTCCGATAGGTATGAATCGGCTCGCTCGTGAACTCCAGGGCACCGAACGAGCCTGCCGACCCCGCCCACTTTATGACGGCGATCACCATTTATGCCAGTTCTACACGAATCCCGCCGGAAAAGATCGCGGCCACCGAGCAACTGATACTGTGGCGAACCGTAAGCGTCCGACTACATCCCGAGCTGGAGTTTCATCACGTATGTCCACTCTCATCTATGACTATCTGCTCCCCCTCATCGGCCCGCAGCAGGCCACGGCACTGGCGCAGGCGCTCGTGATCGGTCCCTCGGCCTGAGTAGCCGCTGGATGAACGTCGTCCCCCGCCCGGCGGGGGACGGTGTCCATCTCGCGGAGTTACCATCCGGGGAGTGAACAGACCTCTGCCCTTACTCGCCGCCGCCCTCGTCGCGGTCCTGCCGGCTGTCGCCGCCTGCGGTGGCGATACCGCGGAAACCGCAGCGTCCGCTCCGGCGACGACGGCCGTGACAAGCCCCGATACCACGCAGATCGACCAGGTCAAGGCCGGTTCCTTCATGATCGGGTTCCGGGGCGCGTTCCCCGGTCTGGCCGAAGGGCGGGACGATCCGGCGATCGCCGCGATCTTCACCGAGACATGTGCCGATATCCGGGCCGGCGATCCGGAGGACGAAGTGGTCTCCACCCTGACCGGGCGGCTCGCGATCGGCGACACCGAACCGACCGAACCCGAAACGCAGGCCGTGTACCAGATGATCGCCGTCATGTGCCGGGACCGGTAGCTCCGCGGTAATCCGCGGCCCGGTGAATTCCGTAGGTCGGCAACGGCCGTGGAATTCGCCGGACGAAAGATCAGCGGCGGCGAATCCCGGCCCGGGGCGAAACGGAGAATTTTCCGATCAGTGACCGGGACGGGTCGCGCCGAAGAATTCGACGGCGTAGCGCGCCGCCCATTGCGAGAACGTCGTCGCGGGCCGTCCCAGAATTTCTTCGGCGACCCGATTGGGCGCCAACGTATGCCCGTCCAGGCCCACGAGCACATTGTCGACATACCATTGCGCGTTATCGCCCATCGCCGGTCGCAAGGCGCGAACGGTCTCCTCGCGCGAGGCGCGTACGAAACCGATCTCGCGGCCCAATGCGGTGCCGATCTCACGCACCAGCTCCGCCCGGCTCAATTTCGCCGGACCGGTGAGCGCGTACGCCCGGCCCAGATGCCCCTCCTCGGTGAGAGCGATCGCCGCGATCGCGGCGATATCGTCCATGGCGATCGGGGTACTGCCGATATCGGGATCGGGTTCGCGCACTGTACCGGTCGCGCGGATCTGTTGCGCCCACATCCCGGCGTTCTCCATGAAATCCCCGGGCCACAGATGGGTCCAGCCGATCCCGCTGCCCTCGACCGCTGTCGCGATGGCACCCCACCAGCTGTCCGGCTCGCCGGACAGGTCGACGATATGGCGCACGCCGGCGGCACGGGCCGCTTCGACCACCTCGTCCGCCCCGTCCTGGATCGACGCCAGATACATCCGGTCCACCCCCTCGAACGCGGCCGGCAATGTCGCGGGTCTGCGCAGATATCCACGGACCGCCTCGACTCCGGCCGGCAGCGCCGCCTTCGCCGGATCGACAGTGAGCGCGCGGATATCGGTCGCGCCCCGCAGCAGCAGCTGATCGACGACTTTACGGCCGATATTCGCCGTGGCACCGGTGACCAGGATCGTCATCCGCGTTCCCGTCCGGCACGCAGTCCACCGGCGAACCGGTTCACCGGTGGAACTCGGAGAAATCGCCCTGCCAGATCACACTGCCGGCGGTCACCACCGCCGATTTCAGCTGCGCCTTGGTCACTTTGTACGCATGTTTCACGGTCTGGCGGCTGCCGGGTGGGATCAGCCCCTGCACACCGTCACCGAAGCCCTCCGACGGCGACTTGACATGCTGGGCGGGTGTACCCGCGTCCCCGTACACCACGGTCGGGATCGTCCAGTTGCGGCCGTTCCACACGTCGTCGGTGATGTTCTCGATCTGGAGGGTGATCACGGTTACCGGACCCTCCTGCGAGTTCACCTCGTCCACCGACGTGATCGACGCCGCCAAACCGGACTGGCCGACCGCGGTTTCGGTCGGGGCGTACAGCCCGCGGGTCTTCGTCGCGGGGGGCACGCTCGGCGCGGCGTCCTCGGCGCTGGCCACGACCGTCATGGGCTGGCCGCTAGGTGTCTCGTCGCTGCCGCAGGCCGATAGTGCGCACACGGCGGCGGCCCCGACTGCGACGGCGGCGAAATGTCTGGCTCTCATCGTGTTTCCCTGGTGATGGCACGGGGCACTCGGCGGCCGCCGCTGTGAAACAAAGATCGTACGCCCGGCTTCCTCACTCGGTTCGGCACCCGCGGGAACCCTTCCGGACCGGGATCACACCCGGGGTCGCGGCCACGATGCGAGAGCCCGGGGACGGGATTCCGGCGCCGCCGCCGGGCACACGACCGAGCCTGCGATACCGACCGGCCGGCGGCGGGCCGGGGAGCG
>JABFXT010000418.1 GCA_013361595.1 Nocardia sp.
CCCCGGTTCTGGAGCGACAGAGCGAAGGAGCGCAGCGACTGAGCGCCGGAGTGAAGAACCGGGGTTAATAGGGCCCCGCCACTGCCCCGCCGAAGGCGGGGCAAATCTACACAGCCTGTGCCTCGTCCTGGGCGTGCTGGGCCCGGGCGACTTCTTGCGCGGTGTAGCGCAGGGTCAGCGCGATGATGCCCACCAGCAGTCCGCCGACTGCCGCGACCAGCAACGCGAGCGTGTAACCGTCGCCGAGGGCGGTGATTTCCGCGGCCGTCATCTCCGCCGGTTTCTTGATGGTGCCGCCTTCGGACAGCGTCCGGGAGGCCGCGAGGGGAGTGAGTACACCGATGGCGATGGGCGTGCCGAGGTTCAGGAACATCTGGCCGATCGCCGAGAGCGGGCCGATTTCGTCCGGTGGCACCCCGACCAGCACACACAGTGGGATGAGCACCATGGCGATACCGATGCCGAAGCCGATCACCGAGAACAGTGGCAGCAGTGTGCTCCAGTATCCGACATCGGCGTCCAGGGTCGAGCCGTATCCGAGGCCGGCCATGAGTACGACCGCGGCGCCGGACAGCAGCCAGCGCGGAGCGACGTGCAGGGCCAGCCGGGTGGCCACCGCACTGCCCAGGCCGACGCCGACGGTGAACGGAATGAACGAGATTCCGGCCACCAGTGGGCTGTAGCCGACCACGTTCTGAACGAACAGGCCCGCGAAATAGGTGGTGGCGCCCAATATGCCGCTGGCGAGCAGGATCACCCCGAAGGTGGAGACGCGGTCGCGGCTGTCGAACAGCGTCCACGGCAGCAGGGGGTTGTCCACATGGCGTTCCGCGAAGACGAAGACCGGCAGCAGCACCGCGCCCGCGATCAGGGTGCCGTAGACCAGCGGGTCGCCCCAGCCGAGTTCCGGTCCTTCGGTGGCGCCCCAGACGATCAGGGCGCAGGCCAGGGTTCCGAGGAAGGCGCCGCGCACATCCAGGGTGAGACGGTGATGGTGGGTATCGCGGAGTGCGAGCAGCGCGCCGATCACGATGAGTACGCCGATCGGCACATTGATCAGGAAGATCCATCGCCAGCTGGCTTCGGTGAGCGCTCCGCCGATCACCAGCCCGCCGACCGAGCCCAGCGCGACCATCGATCCGAAGATCGCGAAGGCCTGGTTGCGCACCTTGCCGGGTGCGAAGGTGCTGGCGACCAACGCGAACGCGGTGGGCGCCGCGAGTGCGGCGCCGGTGCCCTGGAAGGCACGCGCGGCGACGAGCATCTGTTCGCTCTGGGCCAGACCGCACAGCATCGAGGCCAGGGTGAACAGGCCGACCCCGAGAACGAACATGCGTCGGCGGCCGAAGGAGTCACCGATCCGCCCGCCGAGCAACATCAGACCGGCGAACGGCAGTCCGTAGGCGGTGATGGTCCAGGCGCTGCCCGAACTGGACAGACCCATCTCTTCCTGCAGCCGCGGCAGGGCCAGGATCACCACGGTGCCGTCCAGCACCACCATCAGTTGTAACCCGCTCAGCACGAGAATGGCGAGGCCGAAGGCCCGTTTCGTCACCGGATACTGGGTAGCTGGGGGGTTATCGAGCACAGTGGGTCACTGTAACCGACGGTCGGCGGCCGTCACTGCCTCGCCGCTGAACCCTGCCGTGGGCCCGATCACAACGATCGCCGGTGGCCGGATACCTTCGGCGCGCACACGTTCGGCCACATCGGCGAGGGTTGCCCGCAGTACCCGCTGGCCACGCAGGGTCCCCTCCTGGATCACGGTCGCCGCGGTTTCGGCGGGACGGCCGCCCTCCTGTAGCACCGCGGCGAATTGTTCGATCCGTTCCACCGCCATCATCAGGATCAGGGTGCCGCGCAGCCGGGCCAGTGCGGGCTAGTCGACCAGCGAATCCGGATGGTCCGGCGGGATATGGCCGCTGACCACCACGAATTCATGGGTCACGCCGCGGTGGGTGACCGGTATCCCGGCGGCGGCCGGAACCGAGATCGGGCTGGTGATCCCCGGGACCACCGTTACCGGTACACCGGCGTCCACGCAGGCCTCGAGTTCCTCGTAGCCGCGACCGAATACATAGGGGTCGCCGCCCTTGAGCCGGACCACGAACTTGCCGGCCCGGGCACCCGCGACGAGAACGTCGTTGATCGCCTCCTGCGCCATCGCGCGCCCGTAGGGAATCTTGGCGGCGTCCACCACCTCCACATCCGGTCCCAGTTCGGCCAGGAGCTCCGGCGGGGCGAGCCGGTCGGCCACCACCAGGTCGGCCCGGGCCAGCAGCCGGCGGCCGCGTACGGTGATCAGATCCGGATCGCCCGGGCCCCCGCCGACCAGTGCGACGCCGGGCGTCATGGGCGTCGCGTCGACGGTGACCACGCCGGACTGCAATGCCTCGAGCAGCGCGGTGCGCACCGCGGCGGACCGCTTGTGCCGGCCGCCGGCGAGTACCCCCAGGCTCATCCCGTCGTAGCGGGCGGTGGCCGGGGTGACCGCCGTCCCGGACTGCGCGTGGTCGGCGCGGACGCAGAAGATGCGGCGTTCGGTCGCCGCCGCGACGACCGCGGCGTTCGTATCGGGTTCGTCGGTGCAGGCGATGGCGTACCAGGCGCCGTCGAGGTCACCGTCGGTGTAATCGCGCAGGGTGAGGGTGATCTGACCGGCGGAGGCCATACCCTCCACCGCGGGGGTGGCCGCGCGGGTGATCACTTCGACGACGGCGCCGGCGGCGACGAGCAAGCCCAGCCGACGTTGTGCCACGGTGCCCCCGCCGACGACGACGACCCGGCGTCCGTTCAGATCGAGCCCGACCAGGTAGTTGGAGTCCCCGGTGGACAGGTTGTCGGTATGGGCTGACGTGTTCGGCACAAGGCTCGAGCCTACGGCCAGGCG
>JABFXT010000730.1 GCA_013361595.1 Nocardia sp.
CAGGCACCCCCACGCCGGGTTTCGCTGCTGGGGATCTGATGGACGAGGTTGGGACGGGCCGCGAGGAGTCCGCACACCGCGGCACGGGCGAAAGTTACGGCGCCGGTAAGCTTTTCCGGATCGAGCCGCGGCAGCGTCGCACGCGGCCAGGTACCGCCGAGGCCGCGTACCACCACTTCGTGGTCGTGGGTCCATTGCAGATGTACGAACCGGTTGGCCAGCGGCGGGCTCAGCTCCCAGCCGTCGGCCGCCGAGGACCGCGGGTTCGCGGCGGCCACGATGCGCACCCCGGCCGGCAGTCGCAGCGCGCCGATCCGTCGTTCGAGAACCACGCGGAGCAGGGCCGCCTGCACGGCGGGCGGCGCCGTCGACAGTTCGTCCAGAAACAGCAGTCCCCGGCCCGCCCGGACCAGCCGGACGGCCCAATCCGGCGGAGCCATCGGGACTCCCTGTTCCGCGGGATCGTCACCGACGATGGGCAGCCCGGAGAAGTCCGACGGTTCGTGCACACTCGCGATCACCGTGGTCAGTGGCAGATCCAGCGAGTCGGCGAGCTGGGTGAGCGCCGCGGTCTTGCCGATTCCCGGTTCTCCCCACAGCAGCACCGGCAGATCGGCGGCCACAGCGAGTGCCAGGGCCTCCAACTGGATGTCGGGACGCGGTTCGGTGGTCGACTCGTTCAGCAGAGTCAGCAGGTCGGCGGCGATATCGAGGTGGGAGATATGAGCTCGGTCCGAGACAGGAGCGCACTCGAGGTATGCGGGCATGACTGAATCACCTTTGGGTAGAGGAGAAATCGGGTGGGCGCCGGGTCGCGCTGGACGCGCTACCCGGTCAGTGCGAGGTCGCGTGGCGCGGGTGCGCCCGACGGTCCCGGGGTCGCCGCTCGGTAGCGTTACGGGCGGGCGCGGTTCCGGCCAGCCCTGCCCGGAACAATCCGTAAGTGATCCGTCGCCGCGCGGATGCTTCCAACTCCGCCCGGAGCGGACCGTCACGCAGGACGGCCCCGGGGCCGAGCCGACCTTCGACGACGGCCAGCGCACCGGCGGTGTCACCGTGGGCGAGGCGTTCCCGGACGCCGGCCAGACAGTCCGGGCGACGATGAGCTCGATCGATGGCCCGCAGACACGGCAGCGGCGTGCCGGACAGGGCGATCAGCAGTTCTTCCCGCCGGATCTCGGCCGGGTCGTGATCGAGCGCGACCAGCACACCGTCGACCAGACCGATCCGGTGCCGCTCGCCCCGGCACTCCACCACATGCGGCTGATCCGGTCGGTCCGGAGTCCGGTACGGGTCGCCGCGCGAACAGTCCGGTGCCAGCGCGGCGGCTACCAGCGGATGCAGCCGATCGGCCGTGATGGCGCCGGCGCGGAGCAGACCCAGGTCCGGCGCCGACCAGGTCGCCGCATCCGGCAGCACGGGTAGCGCCGGCACCCCGCCTCGCGGGTACGACACGGCGATCCGGATGGTGGGCGGGTCGCCGCCGGCCGCGGCGAGTTCCAGTACGAGGCCTGGTCGTGCGCCGCACCGCACCCGGAAGAGCCCGTCTTCGCGCCCTTCGGCGCGCAGCAGCAACCGCGCCTCGGCGGCCCACCGGCCGACAGCGCAGCCATCGGGTACCGCCGCCGAAAGTCCCGGGTACATATCGGAAGGATCAGCGAATTCGCCTGCTCCACAACGTATCCGGAGATCTTCGGCACGGCCCGCATCCCATAGGTGACGGTGGAGATCGAGCCGGAAACGCCGGTCGGGGCGGGGATGCGGATGCGGACCGGCACCGGAACCGTCCCACAGCGCGAGGCCGATCCGCTGCCCGGCATCCGCCCACGCCGGGGCGGTTCGAGCCACCAGGTGGACAGTGCCCGCTCCGCTGCCCGGCGGTCCGTACCGTGCCAGCGAGACGGTCAGCCCCGGCCGCAGCAACCCGTCGGGAGCGACTCTGGGCAGATGCCAGCGCAACAGGTCGGGAGCCAGCCGGCCGAGGTCGGCCCGGATCCGGTCGGCGAGGTCGCGGCCGTGACCACGGGCCACCGACCGCATATCGATATCGACATCGAAACCCGCTGCGGCACAAGCCCCCGCCCAATCACCGGCATGGCGGCGGGCAGTCGCGGTTTCGATCATGGAGGGCGGTACGGCGAATCGGCGCACGCGCCGCCAGAAGGAAAGACGGGAATCGTCCCTGTACGTGACCGGAGTGCGCATCAGCACTCACCTTGCACGGACAGGACCTCCGATCTCTGTTCGAAGAGAGTCATCACGGAGACGATCATAACGCCCTGTCCGGATTCCGGCCACGCGGTCCACGAGGGTGTCGGCGAATATGTTCTCGCCCAATCTATTTCATCGACTCCGCGCGAACCCTGGGCACGGTGGCGTCAACGGGCGCCGAGCGCGTCGAGGATCATCGGCCGCGCGGTGGCGATCGCCTGCCCCCAGTAGGGCCAGGTATGCGTACCGGCGACGATATCGACACGAGCCGGGATGCCCAGCGCCGCTACTCGATCGCGGAAGATTCCCGCGGCCGCCGCCGCCATCGATTCCAGGGCCACCGCGTTCACCGTGTTACCGAGCCCGTACGGCACGTCCGGAGCACCCGGCAGGCCGTTACCGGCCGAGACGTACATCGGCAGACCGCGCAGCAATTCGGCCTGCGCGGTCGGATCGTTGCGATGCCAGGCGGGATCACCGGCCGGGCCCCACATATCGTCCACATTGAACCGGCCCTCGTCCCAGAGCGCGGCGCGGACCGCCTCGTTCCACAGCGGGAACGTCGGATTCACGAAACCGGAGAACGATCCGGCGAAGGTGAACTGGTCACGGTGGTGTGCGGCCAGGGTCAGGGCCGCACCTCCACCCATCGAGGCACCCACGATCGCGTTGTTGGTCCGCGAGACGCCGTACCTCGCCAGGTAGGCGGGCAGTTCCCGGGTGAGGAAAGTTTCCCATTTGTACGTCGTGGCCTGACCGTTGGTACTGCTCGGCCGGTACCAGTCGGCATAGAAACTGGAATGTCCGCCGACGGGGAACACCAGGGTCACATCGTCGGCGGCGAACTGCCGCAGCACATCGGTGTCGGTGGTCCACTGGCTGTGATCGTGCGGCGCGCGCAGTCCATCGAGGACGTACAGCGCCGAACGGCCACCCCGCGCCGCCCACTGCACCTGGACCTCGATCGGCCCCATCTCCGACGGTACGACGAGCTCCTGGAACCCACCGGCGGGAGCCCGCAGGACCGGGGCGGCGATCGGCACCGCACCGGCCATTGCTCCACCCGTCAGCATCGGCAGCGCCACTGCCGCGACCACCGCACCGGCCCGCCGTAGCCGCGCCGACCAAGCCCGCCGATTCCCTACTCGCACCCCGTACCCCGTCGTCAGTTCCGTATCGTGCCCGTCCGAATACGCTACCCATCGAACCGGATTCCGCGTGCCCGCGGTATTTCCACTGCTGACGAACAGCGCGCCGAACGCCGGCGATCCACGCACGGGACGCACCCCGGCAGCACTTCGCCTCACGTCGGCTGCCGCCCGGCCCTTTCCGTCAGCGGCGGACGCGGTACCTGAGATGCAGCACCCGGTCGCCCTGGACGACGACATCGGGATCCTCGAGCAGGTGCCGGGTGTCGACCGGGCCGAAATATTTTTTCCCCGAGCCGAATACGACCGGCACCACATCCATCGCGACCTCGTCGACCAGGCCGAGCGCGAGGGCCTGCCCACCGACGGCACCGGCGCAGACCGCCACCACCCGATCGCCGGCCCGGAGTTTCGCCTCCGCCACCGCCGCGGCGATATCGTCGAAGAACGGTACATCGGCCTCGGGATGCCAGCCGTCGGGCTTGGGCCGATGCGATACGACGAGCAGATGTTCGCCCGCGGGCGGCTTCGCCTCCCAACCGTTGGTCAGATCGAACAGGTGCCGGCCCTGGATCGTGGCTCCGATGCTGTCCCAGAACGGGCCGACGTAGGCATGGGAACGCCGGGTGAGACGGAACGGGGGGTGGTCGCGCTCGAGCTCCGCATCCGCGACGAGCGGCACATCGCCGTTGAAGTACCAGTCGAAGAGCGGACCCGGGTCGTCCCGTTGGTCGGCGATGAAGCCGTCGACTGAGACCACTGCGTGCATGATCACGGTCGCCATGTTCTGTAGACGCCCACCACCGCCCGAACTCATCGGCCGGTGCGTGCGGCGCGGCCCGCCGGAGCCGGGCGCGGATAATCGTTCGATCGCGGCCGCGCGGGTGGCGGATACTGTCGGCATGATCGACCGTGAGGTTGCCGTCGAACTGGTGGAGGCGCAGTTGGCGGTCGAGATGCCGGGGCAGGAGCTGGTGACCTATGTCGAAGAGCACGATTTGGTCTGGATCGTCTCCTACCAGTCCGCGGAATTCGCGCGAACGGCCGACCATTCTCGATCGCTGGTCGGCAACGGCCCGTTTCTCGTCGATCGCCTGGACGGCGGACTGCACTCGATCGGGGTGGTGTCGGCGGTCACCGGCGCATGGGAATCGGACTACCGGACCCGTATCCGGGGAATGACCACGCGGACGGCGGTCGACGACCTGCACGACGAACTGCGCCGGACAGCGGCGTCTCGCGGTCGGGTCTTCGCGATGCAGGCGCTGCGACAGCAGGTTCCGGCACTCACGCTCGCGGAGGTCGTCGAATACATCGAAGCGCTGGGACGCGGCCCGGCACCGGCTCATCTCGTGGCGGTCGCCGCCGAGATGCTCGTCCCCGAACCGGACCCCGTCCACCGCGTCCACACCATCCGGCCGGGACGGCACACCGGCACCGGCTGAACTCGGCGTCGTGGTCGGGTGATCGGTGGCACCACGCCGCGGTGCCACCCACCGTCACGACCTAGTGGAACGCCCGCCCCTGCTCCCGATCGAGCGGCGTCTCGGTCTTGTTCTTCAGGACGAAGAGATACACCAGCAGCGAAGCGAAGATGACGGCGGTCACGTACACGATGAACCAGGTCACCTGGCCCCCGTTCTTCGCGGCCTGATAGATCATCGGCGCGGTACCGCCGAATATCGAATTGGCCAGCGCATAACCGACGCCCACACCCAGCGCCCGGATGTGGGACGGGAACAGTTCGGCTTTGACGATGGCGTTGATGGACGTGTAGCCGGTGAGCAGGATGTAGCCGACGCAGCTCACCAGCAGGGCCGCCGGCACCGAGGTCGCGTTCTGGAGCGAGGTGATGAGGAACCAGGTGTAGAGCACGCCGCCGACCCCGAAGAACACCAGGACCGGTTTGCGGCCCACCCGGTCGCTGATCAATCCGCCGACCGGTTGCAGGGCCATGAGGAAGACCAGTCCGGCCAGGTTGATCCAGGTGGCCGTCATCCCCTGGCCCTCGAACGCGGTCTTGATCATGGCCGGGGCATTCACGCTGTAGGTGTAGAACGCGAGGGTGCCACCCATGGTGACCAGGAAGCACACCAGCAGCGGGCGCCAGTGGTCGCGCAGCAGTACCCGCAGCGAGCCCGATTCGGAATCCTCGCCCCGGCGCACCGCGTCGAGCTGTTCGTCGGTGAGCGATTCGTCCATGCTCCGGCGCAACCAGAACACCACGACCGCGGCCACGCCGCCGATGAAGAAGGCTATGCGCCAGCCGAAATCGGAGATCTCCTGTTTGTCCAGGAATACCTGCAACACCAGCAGGGTGAGCTGCGCGAGCACATGGCCGCCGACGAGGGTCACGTACTGGAACGAGGAGAAGAAGCCGCGGCGTTCCCGGGTGGCCGCCTCGGACATATAGGTGGCCGAAGCCCCGTACTCGCCACCGGTCGCGAAACCTTGCACCAGCCGGCACAGGATCAGGACCACCGCCGCGCCCACGCCGATCGTCTCCCGGCCCGGCACCAGGGCGATCACCAGCGAACAGGCCGCCATCAACGAAACGCTGAAGGTCAGCGCCGCGCGACGGCCGCGGCGGTCGGCATACCGACCGAAGAACCACGAACCGACCGGCCGCATGAGAAATGTGACGGCGAAGATCGCGTACACGTAGACGGTGGAGTTCTTGTCCGCCGAATCGAAGAAATGGCTCTCGAAGTACGAGGCGAACACGGTGTAGACGTAGACGTCGTACCACTCGACGAGGTTGCCCGACGAACCACGCAGGGTGTTCCAGACGGCGCGGCGGGTCGCCGCCCGTGATATCGGCTCGGTGGCCGGTGTCTGCCCCGCGGACAGATCCGGGCCCGGAGTAGTGGTCTCGGACATTCGTGATCCCTCTCGTTCGCCCGTACACAGAGCGCGGTGACCGGGGTCACGCACAGCTCCGCACTCAGTGTGCGGGTAGCGGCCGTATCGCGGGGGGACGGTCCGAAATATCGGGACGGGGCGAATCCGGCGGCCGATGCGCCGACCCGGATCAGCGCCCGGCGGCCGCGGGTCCTCGCTTCCTCGCCGCGCCCCGGTGCTCGACTCGACAGCTATCGCGACCACTGGCCTCACCAGCGGTTACGGGTCTCCTCCGCCCATCCGACCACACCGCCGAGGTCCAGCCACCGGCCGTCGTCGGTCCGGACGCGTCCCGCGAAATCCCCGAAGCACTGATGGGTGTCGTTGGCCACCACGAGCAGCGCTGTCTTCGCCGTTCGAGTATGGAAGGGCCGGAATTCGGCCTCGACTCGTTCTCCGGTGATCCGCCATGGGCGCAGCCGGTCCGCGAGGTCGTATTCCCAGCGCAGTTCGTCGCTGATCTTGTGGAGCCGGCCGTCCACGACGACGGCGTTCTCGGTGCTGCCCGTACCGTCGGTCCACCGACCACCGAACTGGATCCCCAGCCCGGGCTTGCTACCCGCGGCCCAGTTCCAGGTGATCGCGTACGGCCATTTGCCGCGACCGTGGTCGAGCACCCCGAACGCGTCGTCGAGGGTGTACTCCGCGGTCCCCAGCTCGAGGGTCCCGGCGACGGGCCTGCCCACATCCTTGACCGTGTACTGGAACCGCCGCGAACTCCACGGCACGACCACACCCAGCGATTCGTGGCCGGACGGCAACGCGGCCCGGGCCGACAACCGCACTCCGGGCGCGACCGCCGTGATGTCGGTGCCGGTCGCATCGTTCACCAACTCGATCTCGATCCCGCCGCCACGAACCGAATCGACCCCCACCCCGCTGCGCTCGCCCAGCACCGCTCCCCGGGCGAACGGAACCACCGCGTCCCGCGTGACCTCCGCGCCGGTCGACCGATCGAGCACGTAGATCCCGTGTACGCCGGCGTAGTCGAGCGACGAGGCGACGATCCCGATGATATGGCGGGGTGTGACGATGCCCCAGTATTCCCAACGTTTGCGGCGGCCCCATCCGCGCAGACCGGCGCGATGCAGTGGTCGCCGCGTCCATCCGACAGCGGCCGGATTCAACCGCCCGTCCGGACGGCAGAGGTCGACAGGCTGGGTGATCTCACGTTCGGTGGCCATACCCGTCCATACCCTCTCACGATTCACCGCGACAAGAGCGGGCCCGCAGAACGGAACCGGCGGATGCGCGCCGGCGAGAAAAATCGCGCGAGACACTGCATCGCGGACCGGAACCGTTCGCATCCAGTACTGTATTGAAGCTGATCGATTCGGCGTGACAATCAGGGCTGTCGGTCCTGATCGAGGAGATGGTCACGATGCGCTGGTACACCCTCGACGGTTGCGGACCCGATACGTTCTCCGCGCTGGCCGATGGATTCGTACCGATGGCACACCAGTTCGACGATTCCCAGAGCTGGTCCGCCGGGCTCACCGGTCAGGAGTCCGGCGCTTACAAACTGCTGCACTGGGATCAACGGGGAATCCGCCGGTGCCGGCGGACCCACCGCCATATCCGCGCCACCCCCGGTGACGACTTCTACTGGGTGATCATGCCCGACCGGGGTGACTTCTCACTGCGTTTCCAGGACGCGGTGACCGCTATCGGGCCGGGAAAGGCAATGGTCGCCGGACTGGAGAGACCGTGCCACCTCGAGGTCCCGACCTCGGCGGCGTATGCCTTCCAGGTGCCACGGACCGAGTTCGAACACCGGGCACGACCACGTGCGCATATGAGTACCGTCCTGGATATGCGGCGGGGTCTGGGTGGAATCGCCGGCAATATGCTCCGCCACGTCCATGCCGAACGGTCCGAACTGCCGGAGCGCGAATTCAACGCGGTCTGCGATCGGGTCACCGAGCTGTTGTGCATGATGATGCTGGGCGAGACGCATCCGCAGCATGAGCATCATATGGCGGTGGCCGAGAGCATCCGCCGGTACCTACGTGCGAATATCGGCCGGGCCGATGTGCGACTGCCCGCGGTCGCGCATGCTCTCGGCTGGTCCCCTCGCCAGCTGCGGACCGTACTCGGCGAGTTCGGAACCACCTTCCGGGATGTGCGCCGCGAGGAGGCCTTCCGCGTGGCCCGCGACCTCCTGAGCGACCCGCGCAGCACCCTGTCCATCACTGAACTGGCGATCCGATGCGGATTCACTCCCACCTGGTTCTCCTCGGCGTTCAAAGAGCGGTTCGGTATGTCCCCGCGCGAGTACCGGCAGCACCGGCGCGCAGGCACCGGGCGGGAGTGATACGCGTTCGCCCCGTCGCCGGCGCTACCCGGCCGGTTTCTGCCGCACAGGCAGGGCGACCGGGCCCACCGTGCTGATCTGCACGGTGTATTCGATCTCCGGAATCGGGACGGCCAGCGCGAGATCGGGGTAGCGGGAGAACAACGTGGACAGGGCGATACGACTCTCCGATCGTGCCAGTGGCGCACCCAGGCAGAAGTGCGGCCCGCGGCCGAATGCGAGCTGGTCGTGGTGCTCGTGATCGATATCGAAGACGTCGGCGTCGCGGTAACGCATCGGATCCCGGCCGATCCCGCCGTGCCAGAGCGTCGGTGTCCCGGCCGCGATCTCGACCCCGGCGACGGTCACATCCCGTACCGGGTAACGCATGAGGGCGCCGACGACCGAAGACCGACACCGCAGGCCCTCTTCCACCACGTCGGCCCACCGGTCCTCGGCCTGTGCGCGGGCGAGCTGTTCGGGATACTCCTGCAGCGCGACCACGATATTTCCGAGCAGATGCACCGTGGTCTCGTGGCCGGCCACGATTGCCAGCCACAGCATGCCGACCATCTCCTCGTCGGTCAGCTCGTTCTGTTCGTTGGCTGCGAGCAGGGCCGACGTGAGGTCGTTACCGGGTTCGCGCCGCTTGCGTGCGAGCAGTTCGAAGAAATAGGCCCCCATCGCCGCCATCGCCGCCTGGGCTTCTTCGCCGGTACTGGTCACCGAGACGATAGTGAGAGTCCAGTTCTTCAACGCCGGTTGTTCGTCGACGGGGACACCGAACAGATCGCAGATCACGCGGACCGGCAGGGGCGTCGTGTAACTCGAGATCAGATCGATCTCGTCGGTGTCCGGGAAAGCGTCGATCAGTTCGTCGGCGATCTGCTGAATCCGCGGCTCGAGTGCCGCGATTCGCGCGGGTGTGAACGCCTTGTTGATGGTCTGCCGCAATCGCCGGTGCGCGGCGCCGTCCTGGTTGAGCATATGTTCGGCGTCGGTGAGCGCCCGCAACGGCCAGTCGGCGGGGATCCGGCCGTCGTGCAACGCCGGGCAGTTCGAGGGGTGCTTGGCGAAGACCTTGTCGTCGAGCACCTCACTCACGGCTCGATGGCTGACCGCGATGCACGCAGGCACCCCACCGGGCAGCTCGATGGGCACGAGCTCACCGGAACGCCGGATCCGCTCATGAGTTTCCAGAATGGATTCGCCCGGGGTGGGAAGCTGGATCAATTCATTGGACATGCTGTCTCCCTTGATATTTCAGCTGTACCGGTCAGTCTCGGGGTGCGGTCACGGTTCCCACAATCCGTACGGAACTTCCTGCCACT
>JABFXT010000457.1 GCA_013361595.1 Nocardia sp.
ATCGGGGATTCGGTGTACGCGGGTTCGATCGGCGGGCTCGGCCGCGACGCGGTGGTCCAGCTCGGTTCGGCCGAGGTGGACGGATCAGGGGTGGCCGACAGGGTGACCCGCCGGGTGGTCTCGCCGGTGCCGGGCTCCGCGCCCGGGCCGGGGGAGGAGGTGACCGAGATCTGGTATTCGGGTGGAAGCGTGCGCCGGGGTGGCGGTTCGGGGGCCATCCGCCAACTCGGTGACGGCGGGATCAGCACTTTCGCGATACTGCTGGAGGGCCGGCCGGTGTACTGGGCCGGTTCGGCGGCCTGCGGCCCCGCGTGGATCGGCGGCGGTGGCACGTAGGTGTCCTCCTGGCCGATCCCGCACGCGCCGATGAGCACCAGCCCGAGGGAAACCGCCCCGGCGGCCGCCAGCGGCCCGGCGACCTTCGTTTTGCTCTCCATCGGTGACGCTCCTGTGATATGTCAGTGGCCCAACCTTAATTGAGCGTGCCCGGGAGAACTAGTCCGCATCGGCGGATCACCCTGGTTACCAGGTGTAGAAAGGCGGCGGCGGGGTACGTATCAGGTATCGAATTGATATCAGCCGCGTGTCGTGGGCTTGTGTCGCGTAACAATCTTCGGGTTGTGGTCGTAGCGTATGTTGCCGAAGTGACGCATGGGGCGCCGGAGTTCTCGGTGGCCGTGCACTGAAGTGGTAGGCGCGAAACGATTTACGGATCGGCGCCATCGAGGAGTAGATGATGGGAGACCAGACCACCACCGACCTGCCGGACGTGGCGGCGGAGGAGCCCGCCCCGGCGGCGGCCCCGGAGTCGGCGGCGGATCCTGTATCGGGTGGTGCGGGTGCGACCGTGGGCAGAGTACTGGGCTGGCTGGTCTTCGCCGGTGGGCTGGGTGCCGCGGCCTTCGGTATCGGCACCCTCCATGTGGTGATCAGTGTGATCGGTCTCATCCTGGCGTGTACCGCGGGGTTGACACTGCTCAAATTGCGGGCCGACGCGCCCGGTCCCGAGCCCGAGGCGGGTATAGCCGGCTGAGCCGGCGCGCTTCCGCTTCTCGCTCGTAGCCTTTCGATCCGCGTGGTCGTGCCTTCTCGCGCGTAGTTCTGCGCACTGAGTGGGACACGTGTCCGATCACTTTTTCGGACAGCTGATCATCCGGGCGGTGCCGGTCGCGCGGGGGCCGCCGCGGAGCCTCTTCCCAGCGGTCGGTCGTTTGCCGGACTCCGGCATCGTCGGTACCTTGGCGCCGGTCGGGACGGATGAGAAAGAAGAGATGAAATGATCGAAACCGGGTCCGCGGTCCTGAATCTGGCGAATGTCGTCACCTCCATCGCCGCCAATGTGACCTATCTGCTGCAGGCCTGGGGAGTTCTCTGAGTGTTTGCCGACAGTGTGGCGGCGTGCCCCGCGGGTACGCCGCCACACTGCGTCCGGGCCACTCGTCCGTTGCCGGACCGCCGTCGCCGGCGCCTCGCCGGGTGTACGGGGCACTGCCCAGGTGTCCTCGGGACCGATAACGTATGCGGCATCGCGCATTGCCGCATTACCGCCCGAGAGGAGATGCTGTGCCCCAGCAGGTTCGAGGTGTCATCGCCCGTAGTTCCGGTGCCCCGGTCGAATTGGTCCCGATCGTCATCCCCGATCCCGGGCCCCGGGACGTGGTGGTGAAGATCCAGGCGTGCGGGGTCTGCCACACCGATCTGACCTACCGCGAAGGCGGAATCAACGACGAGTTCCCCTTCCTGCTCGGGCACGAGGCCGCGGGTGTGGTGGAAACGGTGGGCTCGGCGGTCACCCATGTCGAGCCGGGCGATTTCGTGATCCTGAACTGGCGCGCGGTCTGTGGACAGTGCCGAGCGTGTAAACGCGGCCGCCCCTGGTACTGCTTCGATACCTTCAACGCCAGCGTGCCGATGACACTCGAGGACGGCACCGAACTCACCCCGGCGCTCGGTATCGGTGCCTTCGCCGACAAGACGCTCGTCCATGAGGGCCAGTGCACCAAGGTCGACCCGGCGACCGATCCGGCGGTGGCCGGATTGCTCGGCTGCGGTGTGATGGCGGGCCTGGGTGCGGCGGTGAACACCGGAAATGTGGGTCGCGGGGATTCGGTGGCCGTGCTCGGCTGCGGGGGAGTCGGTGACGCCGCCATCGCCGGTGCCCGGCTGGCGGGCGCGGGCACCATCATCGCGGTGGACACCGATGCCCGCAAACTCGATTGGGCCCGCGAGCTCGGCGCGACCCACACCGTCGACGCTTCCAATACCGACGCGGTCGCGGCCATCCAGGATCTCACCGACGGGTTCGGTGCCGATGTGGTGATCGACGCGGTCGGCCGCCCGGAGACCTGGAAACAGGCGTTCTACGCGCGCGACCTGGCCGGCACCGTGGTGCTGGTCGGGGTGCCGACCCCCGATATGACGCTGGAGATGCCACTGATCGACTTCTTCAGCCGGGGCGGGTCGCTGAAATCGTCCTGGTACGGAGACTGCCTGCCGGAACGCGATTTCCCGATGCTGATCGATCTGTACCGGCAGGGCCGGTTGCCGCTGGACAAATTCGTCACCGAACGGATCGGCCTGGATGCGGTGGAACAGGCCTTCCACACCATGCACGGCGGGCAGGTCCTGCGTTCGGTGGTGGTCCTGTGACCGCGCGGGTCGAGCGGATCGTCACCGAGGGGCAGTTCTGTCTCGACGGCGGCTGCTGGGATGTGGCGAACAATATCTGGCTCGTCGGTGACGACAGCGAGGTGCTGATCATCGATGCCGCGCACGACGCCCAGCCGATCCTCGAGGCGGTGGCCGGGCGCCGGGTGACCGCCGTCGTCTGCACGCACGCGCACAACGATCACGTCACCGTGGCGCCCGTCCTGTCGGCGGCGACGGGCGCGCCGATCTTCCTGCACCCCGACGACGATGTGCTCTGGCAGCAGACCCATCCCGGGGTCGAGTACCGTCCGCTCGCCGACGGAGAGACCTTCCGGGTCGGCGGCGCGGAACTGCGGATCCTGCACACGCCGGGGCATTCGCCGGGGTCGTGCTGCCTGTATTTCGCCGACGGCGGCGAGTTGTTCAGCGGAGATACCTTGTTCGAGGGCGGGCCCGGAGCGACCGGGCGTTCCTATTCGGACTACCCGACCATCCTCGCCTCCATCAACGAGCGATTGTTCGCGCTACCGGAACAGACCGTGGTACACACCGGACACGGACCCGATACCACCCTCGGCGCCGAGCGGGCCACAGTCCCCGAGCGGGCCTGAAACCGGAACTCGCGGTAGTGGAACGACGGCGCTCGCACAGGTGCCGCCGTTCCGGCCGCTGTCGTCGGGTGGGCGCGGAGCGGGCTCGATCAACCGAGCGGTGGTGCGAGGTACTCCAGCGCGTAACCATCGCCGTCCCGGGTTACGCGGGCGATACCGGGGGAATCGAGATGCGCGCCGGCCACGAAGTGGTCTGGCCGGGTCAGCTGTTCGAGGAGGTCCGCTCGTGCGGCGCGGGCCCGGGGTCGATCGCCGTCGAGTTCCCAGGAGACGTTCGGCCGCTCGAATTGGAGTGTGGGTACGTGAACGGTATCGCCCCAGACCAGCAGGTGGCCGGTGCCGCTGCTGACGTCGTAGACGGTGTGACCGGGCGTGTGGCCCGGCGTGGGGACCGCGGTGAGCCAGTCGTTTATCGCGACCTTCTCCGACACGGGTACGACCCGGTCGCGGATCGGCTCGAGCCGCCCGGTGAACACCGAGGTATCGCCCGCGCCGATCCATACCCGCTCGAGACCGGGAAAAGCCGCCGCACCACCTGGCGCGATCAGGCCACTCACGTGGTCTTCGTGATTGTGGGTGATGGCCACATCGCTGATCCGCGCGCGGTCGATTCCCGCTTCGTCGAGGGCGGTGTAGATCAATCCCATCGTGGGGTCGTGCCAGGCGTCGGACGCTCCGGTGTCGACGAGCACCGACCGCGCGCCGTCGGTGATGTAGAAGGCGTTGACCGCCAGCCGTAAATTACCGTCGACCAGCGGTACGGCGGCCGGCAGCGCATCGAGCGCGCAGCCGTCCTCGCCGCGGAGCCGTGTCGGTGGCATATCGCTGTACCCGTCTCGTAACGAGATCACCTGTAGAGCACCGAATTCGAATGTGGTGTGGTGGCGGCCACTCGAGACCAACCGCATGGGAACCTCCGTCGTGCTATGTCTCCGATAGAAGACCTGATCTTCTTTAGGAGAAACATACACTGTGAACAGTCAGGAACCCACCGATCGAGGAGCACGGTGATCGAGCTAGACGGAACCGGGACCGAGCCACCGCACGGTGACGATCTGGCCGGCGCGTTCGGCGGCAATGTGCGGCGACGACGCGAGGCGGCGGGGCTGACGCTGGAGCAGCTGTCCACCCGATCGTCGGTCAGCCGGGCGATGCTGTCCAAGGTCGAACGCGGTGAGAAGAGCCCGACGATCGGCGTCGCCTCCCGGATCGCCCACGCGCTCGACGCATCGCTCTCGGACCTGATCGGCGGGCCGAACGCGGCCGGGTCCGGAGTGGCCGTCACCATGCGCAAGAAGGACCGTCCCGTTTTCCGCGACCCGGAAACCGGTTTCGAACGGCATATGGTGTCGGCGGCCCCGGGCGTGGGAGGCGGCGAGATGGTCGTCCACTACCTGCCCGCGCAGGTCTCCACCGGGCTGCTGCCCGCGTATCCGCCGGGTACGGAGAAACAACTCGTGGTGCTCGCGGGCACGCTGACGGTCGCGATCGGCGGGATCAGCGAGATCCTGGACACCGGCGACTCCCTGTTCTTCCAGGCCGACGCCGACCACGGCTTCGCCAACCGGACCAACGCCCCCTGCGAATACCTCATGGTCATCTCGCGCCGAACCTGATCGGCGGCAGCCGCCCGAAGAGCACGCCGGAGAAACGCCAGCGGTGACGCCGTATCCGGTGACTACCGCGCGAGTGCCACCGGAACCCGGTCAGGGAGTACGAGGCTCCAGTACGAAGATCGGGATACGGCGTTCGGTCCACGACTGGTAGTTGTCGAAATCCGCGTACAGCTCGAGCAGTTTCGGCCACAGCCGATCACGTTCGGCATCGTCGGCGAGCCGGGCCCGCACCGGGATCCGGTCCTTGCCGATCTGCACGGTGGTGTCCGGCGCCGCGACGAGGTTGTAGTACCACTGCGGATTCTTCGGCAGCCCGCCCTGCGAGGCGACCACGACGATGTTCGCGTCGTCACGCAGGTAGAGCAGTGGCGCGGTGAACGGCTTACCCGATTTCCGGCCGATATGGTCGAGCAAAAGGGTGGGCACCGGATTGCGCAGTCCGGCCCCGACCCGCCAGGTACCGCCGATCCGTCCCCCGGTCTTGCGATAGGCCCAGGTGTTGACCTTGGACATGTACTTGATGACGGTCGGCACGAAGGACGAGTCGAGTTGTTTGGGACGATTGTTCATACTTCTTCGAAGCTTCTTTCCCGGTGCTCAGCGCAGGATCAACAGCGCGGATTTCTCGATGAGGTCGGCGATATCGGCGTAGGACGCGTAACCCATACCGGCCCGGACCAGTGCACCCGCGTAGACCAGTTCCAGCGAGACCACCACCTCCGGATCCGGATCGGGACCCAGCGCCCGCTCGATCCGGGTCCGGATCTCCAGGCCGATCCGGGCGCGCAGATGGGCCACGTCGGGGTCGCGGCCGAGCATGGCGCTGGTGACGGCGCCGGAAACCTCTTGGTCGTCGGCGACCAGCATCGCGATCGCCCGCAGCTCGGCCACCACCCGGATGATGGGGTCCGGATCCTCGCTGACCGGTGAATCCGCCGCCACCAGCCGCCGCCAGAAGATCTCGGCGACCAGATGTTCCTTGGACGAGAAGTAGGTGTAGGCGGTGGCGGTCCCGACCCCGGCCGCGGCGGCGACCATCCGGATGGTCATCCCCGCGAACCCCTCGCGGGTCAGCACCTCCACCGCGGCCTTCGTCAGTTTGTCGACCGTATCGGCCTGTTTCGCGGACAGGCGTCGACGGGTCGCTTCGACGACGAGAGGTTCACCTTCGGACATGTGTCTGAATGTACCGTTTCAGTTCTTCGCGGCCGCAATCCCGGCCCGGCGGCCGTAGAAACTGCCGTCACCTAGCGAGGTGCCGCTGGCGTAGCCGCCCGCGCAGACTCCGGAGGTGCAGCGGCCCGCGGCGAACAGCCCGGGGATGGGCTCACCGCTCACGTGCAGCACCCGCGAATCCAGATCCGTGCGCAGTCCGCCGAGGGTGAATCCGGCGGTGAACCCGCGCATATCGAAGGCCGCGAACGGACCCTCCAGCGCCTTCGTCCACTCCGGCTTCTTCCCCAGCAGCGGGTCCTTACCGTCCACCGCGTGCTTGTTGTACAGGTCGACGGTGCTCTGCAGGGCGAGTTCGGGCAGGCCCATATCGGATTCGAGTTCGGCGATGGTCTCCGCGGCCCAGGTCGGCGGTTGCCGGAAGAACGGGGTGGAGGTCTCGGTGGTCAGCGATTCCTCGTAGGCGGCCTCGCCGATGATCAGATACGCCTGGTTCTCCTGGTGGAACAGGGTCATCTGACCGATCCGGCCCGGATAGGTGTCCTCCGGGACATAGCGCTGACCACGCCCGTTGACCAGGATGCCGCGCGCCATCATCTGCGGATCGCCGAAGAACGCGACCTCGGTGGCGTCCATATGGGCCAGGTCGGCGCCGAGGGCCTGCGCCACCCGGATGGCGATCCCGTCGTGTTCCTCGATGGCGGCACCCGGACGGCCGATGAGCCGGGGAGCGAAGCCTTCGATCATCTGGTCGTGGTAGGCGAAACTGCCGGTGGCCAGGACGACTCCGCGTTCGGCGCGGATGTTCAACTCCTTGCCGTACTGCTTGGCGACCACACCGACGACCCGGTTGCCGTCGACGATCAACCGCTGGATGCGGATATCGTATTCGGCGGTGACACCCAGTTTCTCGGCGGTTTCGGCGAGCGGTTTCATGAGCATGTAGCCGCCGCCCTTGGAACCGGTGCGCTTATTGCTCATCTGCGGGACGTGTCCGCGCGGGGCCGGATCGGCGACGGTGTTGAAAGGGGCGGCGTTCTCGCCGCCGGAGTACATCAGGCCCTCGTCGTGCGGGGGCTCCCAGCCGGGCTCACCCCAGAACTCGGCTTTGAAGGGCACGCCGTTGGCGACCAGCCATTCGTAGTGTTCGACACTGCCCCGGCAGTAGTCGGCGATCTTGGCCGCATCCGCGCCGGGACCCAGTGCCGTGAGCATGAATTTCTCCATGTTCTCCGGGCTGTCCTCGAAACCGAGCGCCTTCTGCAGCGGGGTACCGCCGCCGAGGTAGATGAATCCTCCGGCCAGTGCCGCCGCCCCGCCCCAGCCGCTGGTGCGTTCCAGGACGAGTACCTGCGAGCCCGCCCGCGCGGCCTCGATGGCGGCACAGACGCCGGCGATCCCGTAACCGGCGACCACGACATCGGCGGTGCGGTCCCAGGCGCCGACTTCGGCGGCGGGAAGTGGGCGGAGAGGAGTGGCGTCGGCCATTATTCGTCTTCCTTACTGTCGTTCTGCGCCGCGGCTGCCGGGGTGGTGAAGTCCTGCCGCCCGGCGATGGTGGCACGCTCCGGCTCGCCGGTATCGGAAGGTTCCCGCTCAGCGGCAGTAACACTGTCACGCTCGCCGACCGGGCCGCCGTCCCGCTCGGCGGGTGTGACATTCGCCCGCGCGACCGCCCCCGGCCCGACGCCCAGACCTTCGCCGAACCGCGCCAGCGCCAGTCCGGCCAATGGCAGTTCGGCGCCGACCCGGCCGCCCAGATCCAGCGCGAGCGAAAGATCCTTCTCGCCGAGTTCGCGCACATGGGTGAGGATCGACAGCCAGAAGTCGCCGTCCGCGATGGGAGCGGTGGTATCGCGCAGCATGATCGAGCCCGCCCCGCCGGTCACCGCGTCGGAATGTCGGACCACCTTGCCCAGCACGGTGATATCGAGCCCGGCGGCCTCGGCCAGCCGCTGCGCCTCGGTGGCCGCGGTGAAGGAGATGAAATGCAGCAGATTGCGGGCGAGCTTCATCCGGGTACCGGCCCCGACCTCACCCGCGTGCACGACCATATCGGCGAAGCAGCCGAAGGGTTCGCGGACGGTTTCGACCGCGTCTGCGCCACCGCCGACCATCACCGCCAGCCGTCCGCTGTCCGCGCCCGCCGCGCCACCGCTGACCGGGGCGTCGATCAGATCCACCCCGTGTTCGGCGCACAGCCGCGCGAATTCCACTGCCGATTCGTCGCCGATGGTGGAGTGCACGGCCACCACGGTGCCCGGGGCGGCGGTACTCAACACCCCGTTCTCACCGGCGAGTACCGAGCGGACCTGCTGATCGTTGACCACCGCGATACAGATGATCCCGCATTTCGCCGCCACCTCGGCCGCTGTTCCGGCCGCTTCCGCGCCGGCCGAGGTGAACGGTTCGAGCACTTCGGCCCGCGTATCGCAGACCGTGAGCCCGCCGGGCCAGTCCAGCAGTTTCCTGGCCATCGGCGCGCCCATCGAACCCAGCCCGATGAAGCCCACCCGCGGGCCGGCGCCGGTACTCATTACCGGATCACCTGGCCGCCGTCGACACAGAAGATCTGCCCGGTCACCCAGGAGGCGTCGTCGGAGAGCAGATAGAGCAGAGCGCCCGCCATATCGTCGGGTGTACCCATGCGCTTGAGCGGCAGCCGGTTCACCATGTCCTTGACCATGCTCTCCGGTGTGGTGGTCTTGGTGGCCTCGGTATCGGTGGGGCCCGGCGCGATCGCGTTGACCCGGATATTCGAGCCGCCGAGTTCGGTGGCCAGCTGCTGGGTGAGACCGTTGATCCCGACCTTGGCCAGGCCGTAGAAGCCGGAGTACACCCAGGCGGCCGTGGACGACTGGTTGACGATCGAACCGCCGCCGTTCGCCGCCATGTTCTCCCAGACCGCCCGGGTCATCACCAGCGCGCCGTCCAGGTTCACCGACATGAACTTCTTGTAGTAGTCCCAGGGCACGGTGAGCAGCAGATCGAGTTTCATGCCGCCGTAGATGGCGGCGTTGTTGACGAGATGGTCGATCTTGCCGTACTTCTCGACGGTGAAATCGGCCAGCGCCTTCGCCGAATCCGGATCCGATACGTCGACCGTGTGGAAGGACGCGGTACCGCCGTCGGCCACGATCTTCTCGGCGACGGCCGTACCGCCTTCTTCGTTCAGGTCCGCGACGACGACCGACGCGCCCTCGGCGGCCAGCGCCTGCGCGTAGACCTCGCCGATACCGCGGGCGGCGCCGGTGACGATGGCGGTCCTGCCGGTGAAACGAGCCATGGGATGAGCTCCTCGTTGTTCGGGAAAGCTTGTCTGTTCGGAAAGTTCTCGCGCCTGCGGGTGGGTTCCCGCCCGCCGCGCGGTACGGATTTCGCGGCTACCGGCGCGCGCACGGCGCGGCCTACTGGGCGGTGGCGACGAGTTTGGTCTCCAGGTACTCCTCGAACCCGGCGACACCCATCTCACGCCCGATACCGGACTGTTTGTACCCGCCGAACGGCGCGTCGGCGCTGTACCACATACCGCCGTTGACACCCAGGGTTCCGGTGCGCACCCGGTCGGTGACCCGGCGGATACGCTCCGGGTCCTTACCCCAGACCGCACCGGACAGGCCGTACGGCGAGTCGTTGGCGATCCGGACGGCGTCGTCGTCGCCGTCGTAGGGCAGCACCACCAGGACCGGGCCGAAGATCTCCTCCTGGGCGGCCTTGGCGCTGTTGTCCAGATCGGCGATGACGGTGGGCTCGACGTAGAAACCGCGGACGTGTTCGGCCGGGCGGCCGCCGCCGGCGACGATCCGGCCGCCGTCGCCGCGGCCACT
>JABFXT010000458.1 GCA_013361595.1 Nocardia sp.
AGTCTGGGGGCAGCTCTCGGCCCGGTTGGCCGACGACCGGCTCGGGGTGGGCACCGCGGACACCGGGCGGCGGGTGGTGATCGACTATTCCGCGCCGAATGTGGCCAAGGAGATGCACGTCGGGCATCTGCGCACCACCATCATCGGCGACAGCCTCGCCCGGGTCTTCGGGTTCCGCGGCGCCGATGTCGTGCGGGTCAATCATCTCGGGGACTGGGGCACCCAGTTCGGCATGCTCATCCAGTATCTGGACGAGCATCCCGAATTGCGCTGGCATACCGCGGATATCGACTCGGCGACCAGTGCGGTGTCGGCGCTCGACGCCCTGTACAAGGCCGCCCGCGCTCGCTTCGACGCCGACCCGGAATTCGCCGGCCGGGCCCGGGTCCGGGTGGTGGCGCTCCAGCGCGGCGACGCGGACACGGTGGCGCGCTGGCGGGATATCGTCGCGGAATCGGAGAAGGCGTTCGGTGCCGTCTACGCCCGGCTCGGGGTTCTGCTCACCGCGGACGACTACGTCGGGGAATCGTTCTACAACCGTATGCTCGCCGATACCGTCGCCGAACTCGTGGAGGCCGGTGTCGCGGTGGACAGCGACGGTGCGGTAGTCGTCCTCTCCGAACAGGTCACCGGTCCCGACGGTGCACCGGCGGTGCTGATGGCCCGCAAGAGCGACGGCGGTTACGGCTACGACAGCACCGATCTCGCCGCCATCCGCTACCGCATCGCCGAACTGCGGGCCGACCGGCTGCTCTACGTGACCGATTCCCGGCAGTCGCTGCATTTCCGGCTGGTCTTCGAAGCCGCCCGGCGGGCGGGCTGGCTCACCGACGCGATCGAGGTCGACCATGTCGCGTACGGCACCGTCCTGGGGCCGGACGGGAAACCGTTCAAGACCCGCGCCGGCGGTACCGTGCGCCTGATGGATCTGCTCGACGACGCCGTCGCGGGGGCGCGGAAAGTGGTGGCCGAGAAGAATCCGGATCTGTCCGCCCACGAATTGGATTCGATCGCCGAACAGGCCGGGATCGGCGCGGTGAAGTACGCGGATCTGTCGACCTCACGAGTGAAGGACTACGCCTTCGACCCGGTGCGGATGACGGCGTTCAACGGGAACACCGGGGTGTACCTCCAGTACGCGCACGCCCGGATCCGCTCGATCCTGCGCCGTGCGGGTGAACCGGCGGCGGCGGTCGAATCGACGGGGCCCCTCGAAGCCGCGGAGCGCGAGCTCGCATTGACGCTGGACGGCTATTCGACCGTTGTCGACGAGGTCGCCGCGACCCTCGAACCGCACCGCTTGGCCGGATACCTCTACGACCTGGCCCGCGCGTTCACGGCGTTCTACGACTCCTGCCCGGTGCTGTCGGCCCCGGAGCCCGTGCGCGGCAACCGGATCGCGCTGTGTCACCTGGCCGCGCGCACCCTGGCGCACGGCTTGGGTCTACTCGGCATCGCCGCACCGCAGCGTCTCTGAACCGGGCGCGCTCTCCGGAGTGCGGCGAGCCTCGCTGGTGCGCGGACAGGTCGCGATGCTGTGTTCTCCCGCTGTTCGTAACGGTTCACGGCACGTAACCGATGATCGGGCGAGGGTCGAGGAATATAGACGAGGGGATTTCGAAATGGGCAGGACGACAAGTGTCGCCGCGCGGATCAGCGTTGCCGCCGTGGCATTTTCGGGTTTCGCCGTGGTATTCGGTTCAGGTGCGGCCCAGGCCGCTCCGCAGGACTGTGCCGTCACCCGGGATCTGGCCGGTGCCACGGCGACGTGTCACGACGCCGATGCGCCCGTGGGGCGGGAGTACACCCTGATCGTCGAATGTTTCGGTCTGCACGGAGTGCCCAACGCCTTTCCGCTCATGGCTATCGGCCCCTATCGAGGTTCGTGGGGTGGTTCCTTCGCCCCGTCCGGTCGGGGCACGGCCTCGTGCCTGGGCCCGATGAGTGTGGGGACGGCTACGAACGCCTACGTAGCGATCTACCGGGACTGATCCACGGCGCGGCGGCGCCCGGTTGATCGACCCGCCGCGTACCGGCGAAATATGCCCAGTCCGTACCCGTCGCACAGGGCGACCGCACGGATGGTTCGAATCCCGACTCGCACAGTCGCCCGGTACGCGGCTGCCCGAATTCGGGCCCTATCAAGGAGACAATATGTCCCGAAAGTTCTTACTCGCCGCAGTGACGGCTACTGCCGCGATGTGTATCACGGCGTGTGGTGGTGCGGATTCATCCGATGCCGGCGCCTCGGCATCGAGCACCGTTCCGGTCACGGTGACCGCCGCAGAGACCACAGTGTCCGCTGTGCCCACCGCGCCCGCCGCGGAGGCCACGATGCCTGCCGGCGGTGGCACCGAGCCCATTGCCTCGCCGGCGCCCGCACCACCGGCAGCGCCCGCACCACCGGCCGCGTCTCCGGTGCCTGATCCCTCGACAGCGCCCGCACCACCGGTGGCCGACCCACCGGTGGCCGACCCCTGCGCTGAGGTGACCGACGCCTACCTGATCACCACGTTGCGGATGACGGGATCACCTCGGTATCCACTGGCCGACCTCCAGCAGGCACGATGCAGTGGCACCTTCGCCTCGGCGATGTCTCATCCGGAGGGCACTCTCCACCCGGTCATGTACCTGTTCGAGTATGCCGAGCAGGACGGGCACACGCACTGGCGTGTGATCGATGTAGGCGAGGGCCTCGACTGCGTGAACAGGCACGGAGTACCCGCCGACGTAGGCAACGCAATCGGCTGCGCCTCCTAGGGATCCGGCCGTCGTCGCCGGCCCCACCAGTGGCGGCCGCGATCAGCGGTCCGGCGGACCGGTGAGGATCGCGGTGACCGTATCGATGAGTTCGGCCAGGAGTTCGGCGGGGGAGAGCCGGGTTCCACTGAGTGCCAGCATGCCGCGCAGGCCGTCCGGGTCGCCGAGAGTCTGGAAGGTCAGGTTCATCGCCTGGGTCAGCCGGAATCGCCGGGTCCGCGGCGCGGTATCCGGCGCGCCCTGTTCCAGCAGGGTGTTGAAGCGCTGGGCCTGGGGGGCGAATCCCTCGGTCAGCCGGGCCAGCGCGGGATGATTACCGCTCATGATCCCCGCGACCAGGCGGATCCATGGAGTGCCCCCCGCGGCGGCCAGCTCACCGACCGGGCGGACGAAGGCATCGGCGAGGGCGCGGGCGTCCGGCGCGCCGGACGCCTCGACCGCGTCCAGGAGTTCGGCGCGGCGGGTGTGCAAGTGTTCGCTGCGCCTGCTGATCAGCGCTCCGACCAGCGCATCCTTGGAGCCGAAATGATAGTGGACCGACGCGACGTTCGCGCCGGCCTCCGCCATCACCGAACGCAGGGATACCGCGTCGATCCCGCGTTCGGCGAACATTCGTTCGGCGGCCAGGATCAGTCGCTGATCGGTCGGCAGGAGCGAATCCGGGTCCTCGGCCGCTGCCGTCCCGGACGAGGCCGGGACGGCAGGCGGTGGTGTTTCGTCCATCACCCTCACCCGGCCTCGCGTCATGACCGAAACTCTAGGAGACCGTGCCGGGTGCGCCGTACAGGGTCACCACACAGGCTCCGCCGAGGCCGAGATTGTGGGCCAGTCCCAGCCGGGCACCCGCCACCTGACGTTCCCCGGCGTCCCCCCGCACTTGGGTGACCAGTTCGGTGCACTGGGCGAGCCCGGTGGCACCGAGGGGGTGGCCCTTGGAGATGAGCCCGCCCGACGGGTTGACCACCCAGCGTCCGCCGTAGGTGGTGGCGCCCGATTCCACGAGTTCCCCGGATTCGCCCGCTGCGCACATACCCAGCGCCTCGTAGGTGAGCAGTTCGTTGACGGAGAAGCAGTCGTGCAGTTCCATGACATCGATATCGTCGATGCCGACCCCGGCGGTCTCCAGCACCTTCTGCCCGGCCACCCGGGCCATCGGCGCGCCCACCACATCGATCATCGAGCCGGATCCGAACGAGGCGCCGGTATCGGTGACAAGTTCCTGGGCCAGGATCGGCACCGCGCGGTCGAGCCCGTGTTCGCGCACATACCGCTCGCTCACCAGTACCGCCGCGCCCGCGCCGTCGGACATGGGCGAGCACTGCGAGCGGGTCAGCGGATCGGAGACCACTTTGTCACCGAGTACCTGGTCGAGCGTATAGGCGTCCTGGAACTGGGCTTTGGGGTTACGGGTGGAATGCTCGTGGTTCTTCACCGCCACCCGGGCCAGCTGTTCGCGGGTGGTGCCGTACAGCTTCATATGCTCGGCCGCGGCCGCCGCGAAGAACTGGGCGGTCAGCGGGGCCTGACCGAAGCCGGCCGAAGCCTTCAGCGCGTCGATGTGGCGGTCGATCGTGGTGACCTTCGGGGTGCTGCCGTCACCGGCCATCGCCTGTTTGGTCATCTGCTCGAACCCGACCGCGAGCACGATATCGGCCAGCCCGGTCTGCACCCATTCGCGGGCCAGCACCAATGCGGTGGACCCGGTGGCGCAGTTGTTGTTCACGTTGACCATCGGGATACCGGTGAGCCCGATATCGTAGAGCGCCCGCTGCCCGGCCGTGGACGGCTGGAAGACGTAACCGACCGCCGCGCGCTGCACCTGGTCGTAGGTCACCCCGGCGTCGGCCAGGGCCTGACCGGTCGCCTCGGCGACCATTTCCGGATAGGTCCAGTCGCGGGACTGGATCTTCTCGAATTTCGTCATCCCGACACCGGCGACGTACACCCGCTCGGTCATAGTCTCTCCTCAGCAGTTGATACACAGAATCCGGACGGACGCATCACCTCAGGACTGCGGTGGTTCGGATCCGACCACCCATAGCGCGTGGAATTGCGCGGCCCCGCCCATGGCGTGCCCGATGGCCCGGCGCGCGTCCGGTACCTGGTGCTCGCCCGCGGTGCCGCGCACCTGCATGGCGGCTTCCGCGAAACGGATGAGACCCGTGGCGCCCGTGGGATTTCCGGACAGAACACCGCCGGACGGGTTGATCGGCAACGCGCCGCCGAACGCGGTGTGGCCGGAATCCACCACCCGCCAGCCCGCGCCGACCTCGGCCAGCCCGACGTTCTCCAGCCAGATCGGTTCGAACCAGCTGTAGGGGATGTAGAGCTCGGCGGTGTCGATCTCGCGGGCCGGATCGGTGATCCCGGCCTGCCGGTAGGCCGCGGCGGCGCACTGCCGCCCGGCTTCGGGGTTCACCTCGTCGCGCCCGGCGAAATGCCCGGTCTCGGTACGCCACGACATCCCGTGGATCCAGGCCGGAGGCCGGCCGGTGTGGTGCGCGTCGTCCTCGCCGGTGATCACCACCGCGCACGAACCGTCGGAGGAGGGGCACGATTCCAGGAAGCGGATCGGGTCCCACAGCATCCGGGATTCGCGGACCTGCTCCACCGTGATATCGGGTAATTGCAGATGCGCGTACGGGTTACGGGTGGCGTTGAGCCGGTGGTTCACCGCGATCTGCCAGCCGATGTGTTCGGGCGCCCCCGACCGGCGGATGTACTCCCGGATCACCGGGGCGAAATGCGCACCCGCGCCCGCCCCGAGTTGCGCGCTGAACGGCAGTCCGCGCGACAGCGCCCAGGTGAAATCGCCCTCGGATTCCTTGGAGTACGCGACCACCAGCACCCGCCGGGCCAGACCCGCCTGCACCAGGTGGGCGCCGTAGATGGCGGCGTGCCCGCCGACGCTGCCGCCGGTGAACACCCGGGTCACCGGTAGTCCGCGCGCGCCCATGGCATCGGCCAGATACAGCTCGGGGTTCATCACGCCGTCGAACAGGTCGGGCGTCTTCGACAGCACGATCGCGTCGATATCCCCGAACTCCAGTTCTGCGTCGGCCATCGCCTCGTCGACGGCTTCGCGCACCATCGCGCCGATGGTGACCTTGCGCTTCTTGGCCTGTTTGCTCTGTCCGATTCCGACGACAGCGAGATTCATCGGTCTCCCTCCAATAGGCAGATCATGTTCTGCTGGAGCGCGGGTCCGCTGGTGGCGTGTGCCAGGGTGCGGTCCGCGCGACCGGACAGGATGTGCTGGGCCGCCGCGCCGATCCGGATGAGCCCGGTGGCGGTGGTGGGCCGGGCGACCAGCGGACCGCCGCCGGGATTGACTGCGGCCCCCGATAATTCGAGTGCCCGGGTCAGCAGCGGTTCTTGATAGCTGTATTCGGTGTGCAGTTCGGCGATCTGGACCTCCCGCGCGGCGAAGCCGGCCTGCGCGGCGGCTTTCTCCGCCGCGAGCGTCACCGTATCGACCCGGGTCAGGTCACGGGTGCCCGGATAGTGCGAATCCATCCGATGGTCGGCACCGCGTAGCCATGCCGGGCGCTGTGCCAGCCGGCGCGCGGTATCACCGGCCGCGAGCACGATCACCGCGGCGGCGTCACCGATCGGCCCGCGATCGTGTTCGCGCAGCGGCGAAGCCAGATACGGGGCGGCCAGCAACTCGTCCACCGTGATCTCCCCGGACACCTGCGCGCCCGGGTTGCCCACCGCGGCCGCGTGTGCCCGGGCCACCACCTCCGCCATCTGCTTCTCGTCGAGCACCCCGGCGGTGACGAGCGCCTGTGCCTGGAGCGCGGCCAGCGCGTCCTGATGCGGCCGCAGCGGGGCCAGGAAGTAGGGGTCGAGCTGGGTGCCGCTCACCTGGTCGAGATCGTCGGCCAGTGAGCCGCGGCCGACCCCGTAGACCACCGCGATCTCGCCCTCGCCGAGCTGCAACCAGGACCACGCCTCGTAGGCGGCCCAGGCCGCGTCCATCTCCACATGGGATTCCGAGATCGGCGGCCACGCGCCCACCGCGTCGAGCGATTCGATATAGGCGAAGGTCCGGCCCTCGTGGAAATCGTGGCTGCCCGACGCCCAGAAATCGACCTCGGTGCGCTCGATCCCCGCCGACCCGAGCGCCTCCCGCATCACCGGCAGCAGGATCTCGGCCATATCGTCGCGCCGGTCCGCCGACATCCCGGGTGACTGTGCGAATGCAACCACCGCGATATCACGCATCGGAACCTCCTGA
Organism: Nocardia sp.; assembly: GCA_013361595.1. Classification (GTDB taxonomy): domain Bacteria; phylum Actinomycetota; class Actinomycetes; order Mycobacteriales; family Mycobacteriaceae; genus Nocardia. The sequence continues at coordinate 7,001 of JABFXT010000458.1, forward strand.
GACGGGCCGGTAGTAACGGATGCTGTTCATGGATGTGTCCAGGTCCTCGTCGGCGCACCAGACCGGTTCCACGCGCAGGCCGATCTGCACATCGGCCGGTTCGACCTCGCGGATCAGGTGCATGAGCGTGGTGTCCGCGCCGTCCACCTGGATATAGGCCACCAGGTAGGGCGGGGCGATCATCTGGCCGGGGAACGGGAAGTTCACCACGCAGAACGTCTTCACCACGCCGGTGCCGTCGAGTTCGAAGGGTTCGGAGAGCTCGACCAGGCAGCGGGAGCAGAACTCCGGTGCCGGCAGGTAGACGCGTTCGCAGCCGGGGCAGCGCCGGGCCGGCAGCCGGCGTTCCTTCAGCCCGCGCAGGAAGGCCGAGCGGCCGGTACCGGCGACGAAGGTGTAGTCCACCTTGTGCGGGCTGGTGAACGATTCGACAGGAGTGGGCAGGGTGCTCATCACGCCTCCGCCGGTTCGAAGCAGACGATATCGCGGATACTGCCGACCCGGTCCGCGCGCCAGCGGGGTGCCACCCGCAGGCCCGGGGTGAGGCGGGACGGATCGCCGCCGGTATCGACGGCGTGGAAGAAACCGTTCTCGGTGCCGTCGATGGTGATCAGGGCCCAGGCGAAATGGTCGGCCTCGATATCGTCGCCCGGCCGGGTGGGGACCCAGGTCCAGTTCGTGACCGTGCCCGCGGGCGTCAGCCGGACCAGTTCGCCGGTGGGGGCGGCGGTGACCGGATCGAACTCCAGCGCGGGGCAGAGCACCGTGCCGGATGCGGTGCGCACCCCGTACAGTTCGCCGTCGCGCAGGCCGCCGAGGAACGTGCCGATCTTCTCGCCGACAGTTCTGTTGTACGGGAATTCGATGCTGTAGGGCGCGGTGAGACTCGCGTCCGGGGGCTCGGCTGTCATCGGTCTCCTGCCGATCGGGTGCGCGGTCCGGCACTGGACCGCGTTTCGATGGTGTCGCTTGCGGAGGCCCGTGTCAATCACTTGATTGAATCGTTTGATAGATACATCGTAGGAAGTCCGGACCGTTCGAGTGATCCTCGATGCGTCGCCCGCGGGCATGACGTAAGCTCCGGACTTGAGTAGAACCTGTTCCAATTCCTCCGGTGAGGAGAGATCACCATGGCCATCGTTGAACAGCTGGAGTCGACCGCCGAGGGCCGCCGGCGGCTCGAGCTGCGCAGCCCCGCTACCCGTGAGCGCGTCGGCGAGATCGAGGTGAGCACGGCCGACGATGTGGCCGCGGTCCTCGCCACGGCGCGCGCCGCGCAACCCGGCTGGGCCGCCCGGCCGATCGCCGAACGCGCCGCGATCATCCGGAACGCGGTATCGGTGCTGCTGGCCCGCCGGGACGAGATCGTCGAAACGGTGATGCAGGAGACCGGCAAACCCCGCGTCGAGGCGCTGGCCGTGGAAATGGTGCCCGCCTGCGACTTCCTGAACTACTGGAGCGGTCGCGCGACCAAGGACCTGGCCGACGAGAAGCGGCGCCTGCACGGCTACATGCTGCCGCTGAAGAAACTCGTCATCAACTATCAGCCGCTCGGTGTGGTCGGCGTGATCACCCCGTGGAACGGCCCGTTCATCCTCTCGCTGAACCCGATCGCCCAGGCCCTGCTGGCCGGCAACTCGGTGGTCCTCAAACCGTCCGAGGTCACCCCGCATTCGGGTGAATGGGCGGTGAAGGTGCTGCACGAGGCCGGTGTCCCCGCGGATGTCCTGCAGGTCGTACACGGTGACGGCGAAACCGGCGCGGCCCTGGTCGACGGCGATATCGACAAGATCTCGTTCACCGGTAGCGTCGGGACCGGCAAGAAGATCGCCGCCGCCTGCGCGGGCCGGCTGATCCCGGTCACCCTCGAACTCGGCGGCAAGGACGCGATGATCGTCTGCGCCGACGCCGACCTCGATCGCGCCTCGCTCGGCGCGGTGTACCTGTCGATGTTCAACACCGGCCAGGTGTGTGTCGGGGTCGAGCGGATCTACGTGGTGGACAGCATCGCCGACCGGTTCATCGAGGAGGTGCGCAAACGCGCCGCCGAGGTGACCTACGGTGCCGTCGGCAAGGATGTCGGCCCGCTGTTCTGGGACCGGCAGCTCGAGATCGTGGAGAAGCACGTCGAGGATGCCAAGGCCAAGGGCGCCACCATCCTGCTGGGCGGTGAATCCGATACCGCCGAGGGCGTGTTCTTCAAGCCCACGGTCGTCGTGGACGTCACCCACGATATGGACATCATGCAGCAGGAGACCTTCGGTCCGATCGTGGCGATCATGCGCGTCCGGGACGAGGAAGAGGCCGTGAAAATGGCCAACGACTGCCAGTACGGCCTCAGCGGCAGTGTCTTCACCAAGGACAAGGCCAAGGTGCTGCGGCTGGCCAAACAGCTCAAGACCGGTTCGGTGGTCCAGAACGACGCATCGGTGATCTACGGTGTCGCCGAGGCGCCCTTCGGCGGCCGGAAGGACAGCGGGCTCGGCCTGGTCAACGGCCGTGACGCGCTGCGTGGTTTCGCCCATCCGCAGCCGGTGTTGCTGGACCGGTGGGGCCTGAAGAAAGAGAACATCTGGTACCCCTACAGCGAGGCCACCGCCGCCACGCTGGAGAAGACCATCGGCACCCTCTTCGGCAACAAGATCCTGCGCCGTCTGGTGCGCTGACCGGTCGTCCGGCCGCCTGCGAGATCAGGCGGCCGGACGGTCGGCCGGTTCGTCGTCGCCGGCCGGGGACTTCCCACGTCCGGACCGGTAGCGTTTGACGACCTCCCAGGCGATGGGCAGCACCGAGACGGCCACGATGAGCAGGAAGATCAGATCGACGTTGTCGCGCACGACCGCGATCTGGCCCAGCAGGT
>JABFXT010000069.1 GCA_013361595.1 Nocardia sp.
CCGGTAGCGGCGCGACCGGCCCGAGATCGAGCGGATTGCGCACGGTGAAGCTCCCGTTCGAGACTTCGACCGTGCCGGGGCCGTGCAACGCCGGGTTCAGTACCTCGAGATAGTCGCGGGTGTAGGCGGCGGGTTTCTCGTAGGGCAGGCCGAGCATGTCCTGGACTATCCAGTGGTGTGAGGGGCCGACGCCGAGCGCGAGCCGGCCACCGGCCACCGCGTGCGCGGACAACGCTTGGCGGGCCAGGGCGATCGGATGCTGGGCCTGGAGTGGGACCACAGCGGTACCTAGTTCGATCCGCTCGGTCACCGATCCCAGCAGTGCCACGGTGACCAGTGCGTCGAAATCCGTGGGGATCTGCGGAATCCAGGCCGTGTCCATACCGGCCGCTTCGGCCCATCTGATGTCGTCGATCATCCGGGCGGCCTTGCGCGCGGTATCCCCGCGCTCGGGTCCGATCATCACGCCGATCCGCACGTTTCCTCCACTCTCATGATTCGGGTGGAGCCGCCTTCCGTCACGGCGGCGGCTCCGGGCCCGGACGACGCGGCGTCCGGGAGTCAGGGCGACGGCGGTGCCGGTGTTCCGGTGAGCGCTCGCATCTCGGTGACCAGCACGTCCAGTGCGGTCCCGGTGGGGAAGACCGCGGCGGCGCCGGCTTCGCGGAGTTTCTCGATATCGCCCTGCGGGATGGTGCCGCCGACTACGACCGCGATATCGGCGGCGTCGGCGGCACGGAGCGCGTCTACCACCCGTTTCGTCAGTGCCACATGGGCTCCGGACAGGATGCTTAGCCCGACGACCTCGACATCTTCCTGGATCGCGATGGAGACGATGTCCTCGATCCGCTGCCGGATCCCGGTGTAGACCACTTCGAACCCGGCATCGCGCAGGGTGCGGGCGACGATTTTGGCACCGCGGTCGTGCCCGTCGAGTCCGGGTTTGGCGACCAGTACACGCGCGGTCATCAGAACACCACCGGTTGCTGGAATTCGCCCCATACCGATTTGAGGGCGGCGGTCATCTCGCCCACCGTGCAGTAGGCGTTGGCGCAGTCGACCAGACGGTGCATCAGGTTCTCGTCTCCTTCGGCGGCCCGGGACAGCGCGGCCAAGGTGTCGCGCACGGCGGCGGAATCCCGTTCGGCCTTCACCTTGGCCAGCCTTTTCAACTGTTTCTCGCGGCCTTCGGCGTCGAGCTCGTAGGTGGAGATCTCGGGAGCGGGTTCATCGGAGACGAATTTGTTCACCCCGACCACCGGTTTGACGACGGATTCGATCTCCTGGTGCAACTTGTAGGCTTCGTCGGCGATCAGGCCCTGGAGATATCCGTCCTCGATGGCCCGGACCATCCCGCCGCGGTTCTCCAGGTCGGTCATGATCTCCTGGATCGCCGCTTCGGTCTTGTCGGTGAGCGCTTCCACGAAATACGAGCCGCCGAGCGGATCGGCCACCCGGGTCACCCCGGTCTCGTAGGCGAGGATCTGCTGGGTGCGCAGCGCCATGGTCGCCGATTCCTCGCTGGGCAGCGCGAACGGTTCGTCCCAGGCCGCGGTGAACATCGACTGCACCCCGCCGAGGACCGCCGCCATCGCCTCGTAGGCGATCCGGACCAGATTGTTCTGTGCCTGCGGGGCATACAGGGAGGCGCCACCGGCCACACACCCGAAACGGAACATCGAGGCTTTATCCGAGGTGGCGCCGTAGCGTTCGCGCACGATGGTCGCCCATCGCCGCCGGCCGGCCCGGTATTTGGCGATCTCTTCGAAGAAATCGCCGTGGGTGTAGAAGAAGAACGAGATCTGCGGCGCGAATTTCTCGATACTCATACGCCCGCGTTCGACGACGGTATCGCAGTAGGTGACCCCATCGGCCAGTGTGAACGCCATCTCCTGTACCGCGGTCGCGCCGGCGTCGCGGAAATGCGCGCCCGCCACCGAGATCGCGTTGAATCGCGGCACTTCGGCGGCGCAGAATTCGATGGTGTCGGCGATGAGCCGCAACGAGGGCTGCGGGGGCCAGATCCAGGTGCCGCGCGAGGCGTATTCCTTCAGGATGTCGTTCTGGATGGTGCCGGTGAGTTTCTCCCGGGGCACACCTTTCTTCTCCGCCGCGGCGACATAGAACGCGAGCAGGATCGCGGCCGTGCCGTTGATGGTGAAGCTGGTGCTGATCTTGTCCAGCGGGATGCCGTCGAACAGGATCTCGGCGTCGGCGAGGGTGTCGACGGCGACGCCGACCCGGCCCACCTCCTCCCCCACTTCGGGATCGTCGGAGTCGTAACCGCACTGGGTGGGCAGATCGAGCGCGACCGACAGACCGGTACCGCCCTGTTCGAGCAGATAGCGGTAGCGGCGGTTGGACTCTTCGGCGGTGCCGAAGCCCGAGTACTGCCGGAAGGTCCACAGCCGTCCCCGGTATCCGGTGGCGTAGTTGCCCCGGGTGAACGGAAACGCGCCGGGCGCGGGCGGTTCGGTACGCCGGTCGTCCGGTCCGTAGACCGGATCGAGCGGGATACCCGAGGAGGTATGGACTGCATCGTTCATCGTTGAATACGATACTTGCAGAAAATGAGAATGCCAATACCGATTCGTGCGAACGCATAATCGACCGGGAGTGACATGCCGACCGAACAGATCTTCACCGACCGGACCCTGGTGATCTCCGGAGCCAGCCGGGGCATCGGGCTCGCCGTGGCCCTGTCGGCCGCCCGCCGCGGTGCGAACGTGGTCCTGCTGGCCAAAACGGCCGAACCGCATCCGAGGCTGCCGGGGACCGTGCACACCGCGGTCGCCGAGATCGAGGCGGCGGGCGGGAAAGCGGCCGCGGTGGTCGGCGATGTGCGGGTGGAAGCGGATATCGCGCGAGTTGTCGAT
>JABFXT010000381.1 GCA_013361595.1 Nocardia sp.
CGGTCAGCACCTCGCCATCCCCGCTGGACCAGTCCACATGCGGGCTGGTCTCCTCCGCGTGCAGGGTGCGCGGCAGCATTTCGTGCCGCATCGCCTGCACCATCTTGATCACCCCGCCCACCCCGGCGGCGGCCACCGTATGGCCGATATTGGATTTGAGCGAACCGATACGCAGCGGCCGTCCGGCCCGGTCACCGCCGTAGGCGGCGATCAGCGCCTGCGCCTCGATCGGGTCACCGAGTTTCGTTCCCGTACCGTGCGCCTCCACCGCGTCGACATCCGCGGGTGCCAGCCCCGCGTCGGCCAGCGCGGCCGCGATCACCCGCTCCTGCGACGGGCCGTTCGGCGCGGTCAGACCGTTGCTCGCCCCGTCCTGGTTCACCGCCGTGCCGCGCACCAGCGCCAGAATGTTGTGGCCGTTGCGGCGGGCGTCGGAGAGTCGCTCCAGCACCAGCACCCCGACGCCCTCGGCGAAGGCGACACCGTCGGCACCGGCGGAGAACGCCTTGCAGCGGCCGTCCGGCGAAAGCCCCCGCTGCCGCGCGAAATCGACGTAGAGATAGGGACTGGCCGCCACGGTCACCCCGCTGGCCAGCGCCATCGAACTCTCGCCGCGGCGCAGCGCCTGGCACGCCAGATGCAGGGCGACCAGCGAAGACGAGCACGCGGTATCGACCGTCATGGCGGGTCCCTCGAGACCGAAGACATAGGCCACCCGGCCGGATACGACGCTGTTGGTGGTGCCGGTGAGCCGGTAGCCCTCCAGATCACCCACCACCCGTTCGACGTACCCCGAATAGCCCGCGCCGGCGAACACTCCGGCATCGCTACCGCGCAGTGACGTGGGATCGATACCGGCGTCCTCCAGGGCTTCCCACGACACCTCGAGCAGCAGCCGCTGCTGCGGGTCCATCGCCGAGGCCTCCCGCGGGCCGATACCGAAGAAGCCCGGATCGAAATCGCCCGCGTCGTAGAGGAACCCGCCGCGCCGCGTGTACACGGTTCCCGGTTTGTCGGCGTCCTCGTCGAACAGGCGCTCGAGATCCCAGCCACGATCCGCCGGGAAATCACCGGTGGCGTCGCGACCGGCGGCGACCAGATCCCACAGCCCTTCGGCCGATTCGGCACCACCGGGAAAACGGCAGGCCATACCGACGATCGCGATCGGCTCGTCCGCCCGCGCCCGCCGCACGGCTTTCTTCGCCGGGGCACCGGATTCCGGGACCACCCGGGCCAGTACCAGTTTCGCCACCGCCTGCGGCGTCGGCTGATCGAAGACGAGCGTGGACGGCAAGGTCAGACCGGAGGCCTTGCTCAGCCGGTTCCGGAATTCCACCGCGCCCAGCGAATCCAGGCCGATTTCGTCGAACCGCTGATCGGGGCGGATATCGTTGCCCGAATCGTGGCCCAGTACCGCCGCCACCTGATCACGGACCAGTTCGAGCACCAGGTCCGCGCGCTGGGCCTCGGCCACCTCGGCGAGCGCGGCGCCCAGCGTCCCGGCCGCGTGGGCCACCGCGCTGTCGGACTGCGCCGGACGCGCCGCCCGGCGCACCAGCCCGCGCAGCACCACCGGTACCGCGTCCGGATCGGTCTCCCGGCGCACCGCGCCCGGATCGAAACGCAGCGGCACCAGCCGGGATTCGGTATCCGCCAGTGCCGCGTCGAAAAGCCGGCGGCCGTCGTCTCCGGTCAGCGGGCTCAGGCCCAGCCGCTGCCATCGGGCCACCGCGACCCGGTCCAGCCCACCGGTCATCCCGCTGCCCTGCTCCCAGGGGCCCCAGGCCAGCGATACCGCCGCCGCCCCGGCGGCCCGCCGGCGCTGCGCGAGCGCGTCCAGAAAACTGTTGGCCGCCGCGTAGTTCCCCTGGCCGGCCGACCCCAGCGCGGCGGCCACCGACGAGAACAGGACGAAGGCGGCGATATCGCGGTCCCGGGTCAATTCGTCCAGCCACCAGGCGCCGTCCACCTTCGGCGCCGCGACCCGGTCCACCTGCGCGCCGGTCAACGTTTCGACGGTCGCGTCCTCCAGTACGCCGGCGGTGTGCAGGATCGCCAGCGGGCGATCGGATTCGATACCGTCGAGCAGGCCGCGGACCGCGTCCCGGTCGGCCACATCACAGGCCACCACCCGGGCCCGGGCACCGGCCGCGGCCAATTCGGCGACCAGTTCCGCGGCGTCCGGCGCGTCGGGACCCCGGCGGGAGGTGAGCACCAGCCGCCGCACCCCGTATTCGGCCACCAGATGGCGGGCGAACAGCGCACCCAGCCCACCGGTGCCCCCGGTGATCAGCACCGTCGCATCCGGCGGTAGCGACCCCGCACCGCTACCGCCGGACGTCGCGGCCCGGACCAGGCGCGGTACCAGCGGTTGTCCCGCCCGGAGCGCGACCTGGGGTTCAGCGGAACGCAGCACCGCGGCGAGACGGTCACCGTCCACCGGTCGCCCCGGCTCGGCGTCGACGAGTACGAACCGCCCGGGATTCTCCGTCTGCGCGACACCGGCCAGACCCCGGATCGCCGCCGCGCGCAGATCCGGGACCTCCCCGGGCAGCCCGGCGCCGCCGGCGGTCACCACGACCAGGCGTGTCCCGGCGAGACGCTCCTCGGCGAGGAACGACCGGACTGCGGCGAGCGCATCGCGCACGCCCGCACGGACCTCGACCGGCGCACCGGCCGCCGCGCCCACGGCCTGCCAGACCAGGACATCCGGTACCCGCTCGGCCGCGGCCGCCGCGGCCGCGGTCGCGAACCGCGTCTCGATTCCCGCGGTCTCCGCTTCCCCCAATACCGCGAGCGACCACGACGGCTGCTCGTCCCCGCCGGTCGCCGCCGGTTCCCAGCGCACCTGATGCAGATTCGCCGCGTCACCGGG
>JABFXT010000360.1 GCA_013361595.1 Nocardia sp.
GGCTTTTCGCGGGCTCTGCCTTCGGGGGGGTGGTGGGGGCCTTGTGATCCGGGGTCTGCACGATCGGTTGCTGTGCTCCGTCTTTCCGGGGCGGGCGGGCCCGACGACGGGTGAAGGCCATCGGAGCGGAGGGTCGATGGTGGTCGTCCGTAGGCCGGGGAGGTGGATCAGGGTGGGCTATGGCCCGGTCCGGGTGGGTTTCCGACATCGCTTCTGCTCGGTGGTCGCTGAGTACGAGCGGGCGTTGCGCGAGGCCGGTCGGTGTGCTCCTTCGCTCGGTTGCCGGGGATCGGAGCGGGTCCGGACGACCGGGTCGGCTGCCCGGCGTGGGTAGCGGACGGGTTCGGGTGAATATGCCCGCGTCGATCGGCAGGTTCACGGTCGGCTGGTGTTCGCCGACATGCGGGCGGTGGTGGCGTGCGCCCCCGTGCGCATCGACATTCCGGAACCGGGTGGTGCAGTACAGATCTGTCCGGCGGGTCGCAGATCTGTCCGCAGGGACGGCGTGATCCCTGGTGGCGCTATCCGCGGCGCAGGCCGTTGAGGAACGGGCAGCCGGCCAGGGTGCGGACTGCGCGTCCCAGGGCTTCGACGTTTTCGGCGGGGGTCGCGAACGGGAGCCGGAAGTCGTGGTCGCCGTCGATGCCCTCGATCCGCAGGGTCAGTCCGTAGCGGTCGATGGCGAGGGGGTGGATGCGGCCGTGGCGCAGTTTCGCCGGTAGATGCCGGGCGAGTTGGGCCACCACATCGGCGTGATCGGCGTCGAGGTGTTGCAGCCAGGCCGATTCCATATCGCAGAACGGGTCGGGTGCGGCCAGGCGCAACTCGTCCACACAGACCGATTCGGCGCCGGATGAGTCGGCCACCACGGCCGAGTTCAGGACCAGGCGCAGCAGGGTGGTGGTGTGGCCGATATCGAGGAGGCCGGGGTGCGGATGTTCCTCGGCGACCGCGGTGACCAGGGTGCGCTGGGCGCGTGCGGGGACACCGCGGATCCAGCCGCGTAACCAGACCAGTGAACGGACGGGTTCGCGTAGGGGCAGCGGCGCGTGATCGGTGAGTTCGAGGACGGCAGGTGCGCCCGCTATGGCGGTGCCCGCGGCGTACACGGCCGCGCTGTCGTTGGGTACCGCTATCACCACGTCCCCGCACTGGCGCAGGAAGTGCACCGACACCGGGGTGGGGTCCGCGCCGGGTAGGGCGAGCACGGCCTGCTCGGCGTGTGCGCAGGCGCTGCGGACTCGTTCGGCGGTGGACGGGGCGGGGGCGGTCGGCGCCATCGGTACCTCCATTGCGGGCGAGCCCGACTTCACAAGCGATAATTAGGTTAACCTAAGCTAAGTTAAAGTCGGTAGCGGCGCAAGAGCATCGACGCCACCACCTGCCGTACTCGTCGCGGCGCGAGATCGTGGGTGTGCGGAAGCCGGAACGGACCTGCGCTTACGATCGAGAAGTGGTAGCTGGTGAATCTCGGCCGGTGCTCGTCGAACTGACCGTCCCGAAGCGGGTGGCCGAACGCGGACTGATCGACGGACTGGTGGTGCCGACCGGGACGTTCGACGGCAAGCGCATGGTCGCGCCGAACATGCCCGACGAGCAGGTCGCCGATCTGCTGGCAGAGGTCGCACACAGTCCGGACGGTTTCGCCGCGGCCGGCGACAGCGGTGCCCACGCGCTCGCGATCCTCGCGGGTACCGCCGCGGCGCTGTGCGGCGAGGATATTCGCAGTGCCCTGAGCAGCCCCGATACCGCTTTCCTGAACGGTCTCTCCAGCGGTGCGATCGAGGCGGTCCGCGAGGTGCTGCTCGGTATCGAAAGCGATGAGCCCGCTGAGCTGGAGAGGGACCTGCGCGCGGCGTTGGGCTGATCCGGACGGCGGTCCGCCCAGCCCCTTCGCAACGGCCGGGAATCCGGACGGCGGTATGGTCCAGGGCTGCCCTGGACCTGTCCCGCCGGGATCCGGTGATCGGCGGGACCGGCCCGCGCACCAGTAGTCTCGTAGACGTGCCGCGTATCGCCTATTTCGGTCCGTCCGGAACTTTCACCGAGATGGCCCTCGCCGAATTCGAGAACTCGGGGTCCTTCGACGGACCGGTCGAGCGGATCGCCGCGCCCAGCCAATCCGCCGCCCTGGACCTGGTCCGGGCCGGCGAGGTGGTAGCGGCAGTGGTGCCGATCGAGAGTTCGGTGGAGGGCTCGATCTCGGCGACCCTGGATTCGCTGGCGATCGGCCCGCGGTTGCAGATCATCGCGGAGGTCGAACTGGAGGTGAGTTTCACCATCGTCGCGCGGCCGGGTACCGCGATCGACGCGGTGCGAACCCTCGCGGCCTACCCGGTAGCGCTCGCGCAGGTCCGGCAGTGGGTGCAGGGTGCCTGGGGGGAGGTGGCACTGCACACCTCGAATTCCAATGCCGCCGCCGCCGAGGACGTAGCGGCCGGGCTGGCCGATGCCGGCGTCTCCACCACGCTCGCCGGGGAGCGGCTCGGACTGATCTCGCTCGCCACCGGCGTAGCCGACCACGATCAGGCGGTCACCCGGTTCGTGCTGGTCACCACCCCCCGGGTGGCACCGGCCCCCACCGGCATCGACCGCACCTCGATAGTGCTCGAGGAACTGCCGAACCTGCCCGGTTCGCTGATGCGTGCCTTCGCCGAATTCGCCACCCGCGGTATCGATCTGACCCGGATCGAATCCCGGCCGACCCGGACGGGCATGGGCACCTACCGCTTCTACCTGGACTGTGTCGGCCATATCGAAGACGCGGCGGTGGCGGAGGCGCTCAAGGCACTGCATCGCACCGCCCGGATCCGGTTCCTCGGATCCTGGCCGGCCACCTCGGCGACCGGCAGCCCGCCGCCGTCGGACGAAGATGCCGCCCTCTGGTTGACACAGCTACGCAAAGGGGTGGCCGACCTGTGACGCCATACCGCGATACCGCACTACCTCCGCCGTCGCCGCGGGCCGCGCGCAAAAGCTGTGCAGGAGGCGTCGCGAAGGGATATCCGCTCCCTCGTCGCGGTCTCCGCGGGGCGCATGAACCAGCTCTGAAGGAGGCGTCGTGAGTGCGAGACTGATCCTGGTGCGACATGGGGAGACCGAAGGCAATGTCGCCAAGATCCTGGATACGAAGCTCCCCGGGCTTCCGCTGACCGAACGCGGTGCGGCCCAGGCGAAGGCATTCGGTTCGGCCCTGCTCGCTCCGCCGCGTGCGCTGTTCCACTCGCAGGCACTGCGTGCCCGGCAGACGGCCGGCTATATCGAGGCCGCCACCGGTGTGCTCGCCTCGGCACGCGACGGCGTGCACGAAGTGCAACTCGGTGATCTGGACGGGCGCAGTAGCCAAGAGGCCCATGACCGGTTCCAGGCGGTCTACCGGTCGTGGCACGAGGGCAGGCTCGACGAGCGCGTCGACGGCGGGGAATCGGCACGTGACGTGTTGGACCGTTTCGTTCCGGTCGTCACCGATCTGCGGACCGAGTTCCTCGACGGGAGCGACAGCGGAGATGTCCTGGTCGTCACTCACGGTGCCGCCATGCGGTTGATCGGTAGGTTCCTGGCCGGGGTGGCGCCACCGTTCACGACCAACAACCATCTGGACAACACCGAGACGATCGAACTCGTGCCGCTGCCCGGCGGCGGTTGGGAATGTGCCCGCTGGGGCCGCTTCGTCCCGCCGTTCGGCGTGCAGGCCGAGCCCGGCGCCGACGATCCGATGGGCTGACCGCGGTCAGGCGAGTTTCGGGTTCCGGGGGAATGCGGCGCGTTCGGGCAGCGATTGGATCAAGTCCTGTAGTGCGAGCCGGAGCCGGGCCTCGGTCCCGCTGCTGAACGAAGTCCATTTGGTGCCGTCGTCGGCCCGGCTGGCCGTCGCGATGAAACGACCCGCACGGGTATCGAATACGGCGATATGGTTTTCCGCGATATCGCGGCTGGCATCGCCGTAGACGACTCCCGCGATCTCCGCGTGTGAATCGCAGTGTGCCATCGCCGTGGCGATCGCCTGCGCGTCCCGTGGCGGGTTGCCGACCTCGCCGAGCCGGGCCGCGGTGGCCGCCGGGTCGCCGGCATCGTCGAAGATCGGGACCAGTTGTTCGGTGGGCGCGTTCATTCCGGTGAGTTCCAGGGCCTCGGCCCGGCCGAGTGCCATGATGACCGGACCGGGCAGATCATCACCGGCCTCGTCGATCACATAGGACTCCGGTCCCCGGAGGGCGACGGTGACGAGATCGTCGCCCTTCGCCAGACACATGCGGCTCACCTGCCCCGCGACGATCAGTCGCAGCGCGACAACCCAGTGCGGCCGGTACAGGCCGCGCAGGCGATCCTCGAGTTCGGGATGAATTCGCTCGCCCTCCAGCAGATCCCGGTCGGTGAGTGACCGGGCCGCAGCCTCCATCGCGGCGTCGTGATCGACTTGATTGTCGTAGCGACCCCGCGCGTCGAGCACTACGGGCACCTCGTCGATTTCCAGCGCCTCCAAGAGGTACTGCATTTCGTCGAGGGACAGCGTGACCGCCGCGAGTGTCGACGGCCCGCGCCCTGCACCGAGCACTGTCACTTGCCCGCTCGTGGCGGTTCGCCACCTATCACGCCGTCGGCGATGTAACGACCGTCGGCGAAATGGTCACCGCGCAGGTATTCGGCACCGTCGTGGTCCTGGTCGTCTTCGCCGGCCGCGCGCGAGTTACCCAGCAGCGGACTGGAGGACGAGCCGGTACCGGTCGGGCGAATCGGGGCGGTCTCGCCGCGGGTGACCGCGACGCTCTCGGCCGCCGGGGCGGCGGCGTTCGCGGCCGGGGCACCCCATCCCTCGGGCACCTTCAGGCCGCCGTTGTTCAGGCCGAGCGCCGAACCGCTGGGCATACCGCCCGCGCGGGTCGCCGCTGCGGTGGTGGCAGCTACGGCTCCGGTCACCATCGAGGGTGCCAAGGGTGCTAGGGCCCCGGTCAGCGGCGCGGCGGGACCGGTGGCCGCGACGAGGGCGTTGGCTCCCAGGTTGCCGACGGTGGTGACACCGGTGCCCGCCACCGACCCGGCCACATTCGCCGCCTGCGTTGCGGCGCTGGCCAATCCCGGATTCTGGGCCAGCGCGGTACCGGCCGCGGCCAGCATCTTCACCGGATCGCCGTTGGCTTCCTTCATGGCATCCTCCGCGGAGGACGAATCGACCCGGCCGGCGCCGTTGGCTATCGGTGGCGGCGTAAAGAATTCACCGGGGGTGAGCACGGTGGCGGTGACGGCCGCCTCGTAGGTCTCCATGGTGAGCGCGGCCCGCAGATCCAGTGCGACCTTGGCGGCCTCGGCGACCTCGGAGGTGCCGTTCAGGACACCACCGGTGGAATGTGCCGCTGCCCGAGCGGTGTTCACCGCCACGATCTCCGGAATACTCGGCATGGCGATCGAGGCGACGGTATAGGCGGTGGCCTGCGAGGCGGCCTTGGTGCCGAGGGCGGCGGCCATGGTGCTCTGCTGCTCGGCCCAGCCGGTGAACCCGACCAGCCGGGCCAGGGCGCCGATACCGTTGATGCTCTGCATACCCACGCCGAGCTCCGCCATCACCCGGACCACGGTCGTGGTGGCGTCCACCCACGCGCCGGTGAGCCCACCCCACGCGCCGGCGGCCGCGCTCATCGGAATGGCGTGCGAGCCCGCGTTCAGTGCGATCGAATTCCCCTCGGCGAGTCTGGGCAGCCAGAACACCCCGGTGATACCTGCGGTCATGCTTGTTTCTCCCCTTGTGAACTATCGATGGTGAATCGGCGGTATCGCCGCAGCTGCGTGGTCACCGTGTTCGCCTCTCGGCCCGGTATGCGTCGCGATCGGGCGCTAGGCGGCGATCGACCCGAACGCCGCGCCGGTGAGCGTGAGAACACCCGCCGAGGCCGCGTCCTGGACCAGATACTGGGCCAGCTGGGTGCGCAGGATGGCGGCGGTGTGGTGCAGTTCGAGGACGGCCTGGCCGAGCGAGGTCTGTTGGGTGGCGGCGGCCTTGTTCATATGCATCGCGCCGTGGATCGAGGCCTCGTCGGCGCCGGACGGCGCAACATAGGTGGCCGGAACCGTGGCCGCGGCCACTCCCGAAAGCCTGTCGGCGAGCAGATCCAGCTCGACCGCGGCGGCGAGGATGAGCTCCGGTGTGACGTCTACGTTGCCGATCATGTCCTCGACTCCTTCTGGTGGCGGCTCTTGGGCGGAACCACGAGAATTCCCCCTACGAGTTAGGACGCGATACCCCCGCTGACGGTTCCATCGAATCCAGAACTTCTTCCGGTCGGCCCAGCCCCCGCCCTTGCATCCCCTGCCGGCTTGTTGCTGGACAGGTCTGAGCTTAACCCCATCCCAGCTGATGGAGACGCTCTTCGTCAATCCCGAAATAGTGTGCGATTTCGTGGATCACGGTGATCCGCACTTCGTCGACCACCTCGGCCTCGTCGGCGCACACTTCCAGCAGGGCGTCCCGGTACACGGTGATGGTGTCGGGCAGCGAGCCCCCGTAGTGGCTGTCGCGTTCGGTCAGCGCGATCCCGTGATACAGCCCCAGCAGGTGGGGTTCGTCGGGATTACGCGGTTCGATCAGGATCACCACATTGTCGATGGCGCGGGTCAGTTCGGCCGGGATCTGGTCCAGCGCATCACCGACCAGCTCCTCGAATCGGGTCTCGGACATGTGGACCGGCATCGACGGGCTCCGGCCTAACGGGGCGCGGGCCGCGGTTCCGGCTGCGGGGGCAGCGGGGCGGCGCCGGGCAGCGGTTTGGGAGTCGACCGCCCGGAATTGGGCGGCGGCACCGGCTCCTGGCCGTTGATGAGCAGTTTGCCCCGCGCCGGACCCACGATCGGTGCGAAACCCTCCTGGTCGGCACCTTTTCCGACCATGCAGTCGAGTTTGCGGCTACCGGCCAGCCAGCTGCGTACATCGATGAAATCGAAGAACACCGTGAGCGTCTTGTCCCGCAGGACATGCGGGCCGCCGAGATAGTCGTTGGTGAGCCGGCCGCACTCCTCCTCCAGGAACCGGTCCTGGTCCTCCTTGACCGGCGGACCACCGGGGAAGCGCTGCGACAGGTCCACGGTGGCCGCGATCTCGACCGCGTGCTCCTGGGCGCAGTCGATCGGATCGGTCGGCAGGTTCTGGCTGATACCGAGGCAGACTCCCGGTTCGTAGACCTTGGACTGGTCGCCGTCGGTGACCCGGCCCGTGGTGGCGACCGGATTACCGCTGAGCCCGGGAACCTGCAGCCCGCAGCGCAGCATCCGGTCGCCCGAATTGAGCCAGCCGTCGTTGCTCGGGTACATGAGCCCCACCGCGTAGCGGCCGCGTGGGTCGAGTCTGCCGTTCAGATACCGCTGGGCGGCCGGTTCGCAGTGTTCCTCACGGAGTTCGGTGAGCCGCAGCGAATCGGGCCACGGCGCGTCCGGGCCGAATTCGGATCCGGGGTACTGGCTCAGATCGATGGTGTCGGTGACCTCGAAGAGATGTTCACTACCGCAATCGAGTTCGACCAGATCGGAATGATCGGGCCTGGTCCAGGTGAGACAGTCGCCGGTGCCCACCGAGGCGAAAACCTTGTCGGCCTTGGCCACCGAACCGCCGGGGCTGCGGGCCTGCAGATTCGAATCGCTGTCGAAGCCGTTCACCAGCATGGTGCCCAGGGCCGCGACCACCGCGCCCACGGCCACCGCGAGCAGCCCCCAGCGCAACCTGGGCGCCGGGATCCGTCGCGGTTTGCCACCGGGGCGACGTGTGGTGCCCGGGGTTCGCGAGCGGGTGCGGTCGCGGCGCTGCTCGGCCGCCGAACCCCGGCCCGGGGTATCGGGCGATGCCGGACCGTCGGACCGCGGACGCGCGGAATCGGTCCTGCGACCGCGACCCGGCCGGCCGGTACGCGAGCGCAACGATTGGGCACCACGGGGGGCGCGCCGGTTGGTGGGCTCAGTTTCGGAGGACATCGCGGTCCATCATGGCAGCGCAGCACCCGAACGTGCCACGAACCCGGCCGATCGGTATGGCGGGAGTGTTGCGGAAGCCGGGTCCGTGGCGCCCGGGGGCGATACTCGGTTGAGGCGGGAATTCCGGGACCATTACGCTGGTCAGCCATGATCGACCTCCGCCTCCTGCGCGATGATCCCGAGCTGGTCCGCGCCTCGCAGCGAGCCCGGGGCGAGAACCCGGCCCTCGTCGACGCGCTGCTCACGGCCGACAGCGCGCGCCGATCCGCGATCGCGACCGCCGACAAATTGCGCGCCGAGCACAAGGCCATGGGTAAGCAGGTCGGCAAGGCGAGCAAGGAGGAACGCCCCGCGCTGCTGGCGCAGGCGCAGGAGATGTCGGTCCGGGTCAAGGAGGCCGAGACCGCGCAGAACACCGCCGAGGCCGAGATGCAGGACGCGCACCGGGCGATCTCGAACGTCGTCCAGGAGGGCGCCCCCGCGGGCGGGGAGGACGATTTCGTCCTGTTGGAGACCGTCGGCGAGATCCCCGAGTTCGATTTCACCCCCCGTGATCACCTGGAGCTGGGTGAGGCGCTGGGGTTGATGGATATGGAGCGCGGCGCGAAGGTCTCCGGTTCGCGGTTCTATTTCCTCACCGGCTACGGCGCGCTCCTGCAGCTCGGTCTGCTACAGCTGGCGGCGCAGCGGGCGGTGGCCAACGGTTTCACGATGATGATCCCGCCGGTACTGGTCCGGCCGGAGATCATGGCGGGTACCGGTTTCCTGGGCCAGCATTCGGCCGAGGTGTACCACCTGGAGGAAGACGACCTGTATCTGGTCGGCACCTCGGAGGTGCCGCTGGCCGGCTACCACGCCGACGAGATCCTCGACCTCGGTACGGGTGCGAAGCGCTACGCGGGCTGGTCTTCGTGTTTCCGGCGCGAGGCCGGCAGCTACGGCAAGGACACCCGCGGGATCATCCGCGTGCACCAGTTCGACAAGGTCGAAATGTTCGTCTACACGCGTCCCGAGGACGCAGCTGCCGAGCATCAGCGGTTGCTGGCCTGGGAGCGGGAGATGCTCGCCGCCCTCGACGTCCCCTACCGGGTCATCGACGTGGCGGCCGGTGATCTGGGTTCTTCGGCGGCCCGGAAATTCGACTGCGAGGCGTGGGTGCCCAGCCAGGGCACCTACCGCGAGCTGAGCTCGACCTCGAACTGCACGACCTTCCAGGCGCGCCGGCTATCGGTCCGCTATCGCGACGAGAACGGCAAACCGCAGATCGCCGCCACGCTCAACGGCACGCTCGCCACCACTCGATGGCTGGTCGCGCTGTTGGAGAACCATCAGCAGGCCGACGGTTCGGTACGGGTTCCCGCAGCTCTGGTGCCGTTTGTCGGCACCGAGCTACTGACTCCGCCCAGCTGACGGGGTTCACCGGTGAGAGACCGGGGTACTCGATATCCCCGGTTGGGTCGCCGGTGAGCTGATCAGTTGTTTAGGCTGTTCATCGTGCGAGGAAGCGGGTCTCGCGGCGATACCCGAACGCGGGTACGGGCCGCGTCTGGTGTGGCGACTGCCATGGTCATGTCCCGGACCACCGGGGCCTTCTACGTCATGGGCGGTGTGCTCGGTCTGCTGGTGACCGCGGTCGCGCCCACCCAGGTGCTGCACCCGGGTGACGAGGGCAATCGGATGCTGGTCGGTTCGGCCGCGGCGGTAGCCCTGTTGCTGGGGATAAGCCTGCTCGGGTGGGGTCCGCGGATGCCGCACTGGCTGCACCACGTCTATGTGGTGCTGGCGACCGTTCTGGTGACCGTCGCCGTGCATTCCTTCCCGAACACCGTCGCCGCGATAACCCTCGCCTCGTTCTATGTCTTCGTGGCCTGCGACGCGGCGTTGTTCTTTGCCTGGACGC
>JABFXT010000566.1 GCA_013361595.1 Nocardia sp.
CCGCGCGGCGTATTCGGCGATACCGGCGTCGGCACCGGATAGCTCCGCCGGAAGTTCCGGAGCGGGCGGCGCCTTCCGCGGTCCGGTCCCGAAGCTGCGCCAGACCTCGCACAGATAGCCGGGTAGATCGCGGTACATCTCGCCCACCGGGCCGGTGAGCTCCGCCGGCATCCGCAGGTTCGCCATCTGCACCGGACAGCCGCCGTTGCCGATATCGGTGGTGGCGATCTGCACCGGCGACCGCGCCTGCGCCGAAACCTCGTATCCGCCGATGGCGCCGCCGAATGCCGCGACGGGCCCGCCGCCGTAGCCGTTCCAGGGCAGCAGCACCCGGCTCGCGACCCGGTCGACCCGTCGCGCGGCTCCGGCGGACAAGGTCCGTGTGGCGGCCGAGGCGATCCCGTCGCGCAGCAGTACCCCCGCGAGGTCGGTCGCCCAGGCCCCGCCCGCCGCGCCGATCCCCGCGACGACGGCTTCCTCCAGCGCGGCGCCGGTGCCCTTGTCGTCACCCCAGGTGGCACCGGCGAAGGAACCGGCCGCCGATCCGAGCATCGCTCCGGGCGGTCCCAGCAGGGCTCCGCCGAGCGCACCGCCCACGAACGCCCCGCCGTCGGCCCAGGAGAAACCGAAAATGCCCACAGGGCACGCTATTTCCGGAGAATCGGCCCCGGCCCGAGCCCTGACGGGCCCCTTACGGACCGCTCGTTTTTATTGACGCGGCCGCTCCGGCCGGGCCGAACCGCCGGGGCGGATCATGGTTCCGATCCCGATATCGCGAGCCGACGGTGCCCGGTACCCCGCCCGGGGTCGAGCGCCTGCTATTCGGCATCCCCGGGGAGCCGCCGGGTGAGGGCGATCACCGGCACCGTCCGGCCGGCCGACTGCTCGTACTCGGCCAGTGCGGGCAGTATCGCGACCATCGCACTGTGCAGGCGATCGCGTTCGGGCCCGGCGGCGATGACCTCGGCGTCGGCTTCGAAGAGTTCCACTCCCACCTGTACCGATACCGCCGGATGCGCGCAGAGGTTGTGGAACCAGGCCGGGTTCCGGGGTGCACCGGCATTCGAGGCGACGATCACCAGCCGATCGCCGTCTCGCAGATACAGCACCGGTTTCGTGTGCGGTAGGCCGGATTTCGCACCGATCGTGGTGAGCAGGAGCAGGTCGAAGCCCGCGAAAGGCCCACCGACCCGCCCCTCCCCCGCACGAAATTCCTCGATGACCTCGTCGTCCCAGGCGGCCATGGCTGCGTCCTCCGCATCGGCTTGCGCGCCGCGCCGATCAGCGGTGCGCGACGGCCGGGGCGGGGTTCGGTTCGCCCGGCGCCCGGTTCAACCAGAATGCCCCGCGCAGCCCATGGAAAACAGCCATGCCGAGCGCGCCGGCACCCGATACGAAACCGGGGCGCCCGGTCACACCGGACGCCCCAGCTTTCGTTCGAATGGCCCCGGAACACGATCCCGGGCACCTCGCGTCGGTCCGCCGCGGCGGATACGGGCAGATCAGGCCGGTTGTCCGGCCTTCTGCTCGGCCAACATGGTCAGCGCGATATCGACGATCATGTCCTCCTGCCCGCCCACCAACCGGCGCCGCCCGGCTTCCATGAGCAATGTGCGGACATCGATGCCGTACCGTTCGCTCGCCGCTTCCGCGTGCCGCAGGAAGCTCGAGTACACACCCGCGTAGCCGAGAGTGAGAGTCTCCCGGTCCACCCGCACCGGCCGGTCCTGGAGCGGCCGGACCAGATCGTCGGCAGCGTCCTGCAGCGCGAACACATCGCAGCCGTGCTTCCAGCCCAGTACATCCGCGACCGCGACGAACGCCTCGATGGGAGTGTTGCCCGCGCCCGCGCCGTGCCCGGCGAGCGAGGCATCGACCCGGGTCACCCCGTTCTCCACCGCCACCACCGAATTGGCCACCGACAACGACAGGTTCTCGTGCGCGTGGATACCGAGTTCGGTGCTCGGATCGAGTACGTCCCGGTAGGCCAGGATCCGGTCGCGCACACCGTTCATGGTGAGCCGGCCACCGGAATCGGTGACGTAGACGCAGTGCGCCCCGTAGCTCTCCATCAGCTTGGCCTGCGCGGCCAGCTGTGCGGGCTCGGCCATATGGCTCATCATCAGGAAGCCCGAGACATCCATCCCGATCTCACGCGCGGTGGCGATGTGCTGGGCGGCGACATCGGCCTCGGTGCAGTGGGTGGCGACGCGAACCGAACGCACCCCCAACCCCCAGGCGCGGCGCAGATCCTCGGCGGTGCCGACTCCGGGTAGCAGCAGACTGGTCAGCCGCGCGTTCTTCAGGCTCGCGGCGGCGGCCTCGAGCCAGGTCCAGTCGCTGTGCGAACCCGGTCCGTAGTTGACCGAACCGCCGGCGAGTCCGTCGCCGTGGGCGACCTCGATGGCGTCGACACCCGCGGCGTCGAGCGCCGCCACGATCTTCCCCACGTTCTCCGGGGTGATCCGGTGCCGGATGGCGTGCATACCGTCGCGCAGGGTCACATCCTGGACGAAAACGGTCGGCACGGCTTCGGGCGAGCTCATCGTGCGTTCTCCTTGTCTGTCGGGCAAGAGTGATACCGGCTGTCGGTCGGCATGCCGTGGTGGAGGCCGAACCCGCTCGTGCTGTGGCTCATGCCGGCTGCTGGGTGTTCTGGGCGATCCGCTCGGCGACCTGCAGTCCGGCCGAGGTCATGATGTCGAGATTGCCGGCGTAGGCGGGCAGATAGTGCGCCGCGCCCTCGACCTCCAGGAACACCGATACCCGGTGGGTCGGGAACGCGACGTTGTCCTTGGCCAGCAGGGTGTGCACCGGCTGGTCCGCCGGAATCGGATCGATCTGCACTTCCTGCTTCAACCGGTAGCC
>JABFXT010000281.1 GCA_013361595.1 Nocardia sp.
CGGGCCCCGCCTTTGTATGTGGCCCGCCTCCGGCATCGTGCCAGGGTCCCCGTGACCCTCGGTTCTGTACGCCGGCACTCAGTCGCTGCGCTCCCTTGCTCTGCCGCTCCGGAACGGGGGCGGCCCCGACTTTGTCCGTGGCCCGCCTTCGGCATCGCGCCGAAGCCCGTCACCCTCGGTTCTGTACGCCGGCGATCGGTCGCAGCGCTCCGGCGCTCCGGCGCTCCGGCGCTCCGGCGCTCCGGCGCTCCGGCGCTCCGGAACCGGGGCTACACCGACCTTCGTTGTGGGCACGCCTCCGACTTCGCGCCGGAACCCTCATGGCCTCGGCTCTTCACCCCGACGACCGGTGACAGTGGCTCCATCGCTCTGTCGGTCCGGAACCCGGGGCGGGTCCGGGAAGCCGGCCGTACGGCGTGGATGGGAGATGTGAGTGGCGTGCTCCGGACCTGGTCTCGCGGCGCTGTGGGCGCTCGGGATCAGTCGGCCGCCGGCCGCGCGCACCTGCGGACGCGGCCCGGGATGGGCGCGCGGAAGCGCTACCGGCGCCTCGAGGGTGGCCGCATATGGGTGGCGGCAGGGTGGCCGGGCGGACTCGCGCTCAGACCTGGAAGCCGAGTTTGCGGGCGGCGCGTGACTTCTGGCGGCTGGCGCGTAGCCGGCGTAGGCGCTTCACCAGCATCGGATCCACGGCCAGGGCCTCGGGCCGGTCGATGAGGGTGTTGAGGACCTGGTAGTAGCGGGTGGGCGACAGCGCGAACAGTTCGCGGATCGCCTCTTCTTTGGCGCCCGCGTATTTCCACCACTGCCGCTCGAAGGCCAGGATCTCGTGTTCCCGGCGGCTCAGGCCGCTGTCGGGATCACGGGTCGCTTCGGTATCCGTATTCGCTGTATCGACCGGAGGACTGCCCTGACTTGCGGAAAGATCCCGCGCTGCTGCGCCGTCCATCTTGCTCCTCGCCGAGTTACCACCGGACGCGATCGCCGTATCAGGTCACGATCGGGTCACCGTGTTACTGCCTTGCGATATTCAACCACGCCGACCGGATGAGCGCTGCCGTCGACGTCCGGCGTGTCCGGGACGGTGGTACCAGAAGATCGACCGGAACCGGTTCCACCTGCCCGGACCGACTGTGGCGACCGCGCAGAGCGGGCCCTTTTCACGCCCCGGCACCGACCCCAATAAGCTCATATCCATGTCAATCCTGCCCATCGTGATCGTCGGCGATCCCGTGCTGCACGGCCCCACCGCGCCGGTGACCGAATCGCCGGCGGAACTGGCCGGGCTGATCACGGATATGTACGAGACATTGGACGCCGCCAACGGTGTCGGCCTGGCCGCCAACCAGGTCGGAGTGTCCAAACGTCTCTTCGTCTACGACTGCCCGGACCGAGCCGAGGACGGCACGGTGACGCGACGCCGCGGCGCCGTGATCAACCCCGTGCTGGAGACCTCGGCGATCCCGGAGACCATGCCGGATCCCGACGACGACGAAGAGGGCTGTCTCTCGGTACCGGGCGAGCAGTACCCCACCGGCCGGGCCGATTGGGCGCGCGTCACCGGAACCGACGAGCACGGCGAGCCGGTCACCGTGGAGGGCACCGGATTCTTCGCCCGCATGCTGCAGCACGAGGTCGGCCATCTCGACGGCTTTCTGTATATCGATGTGCTGGTGGGCCGCCACGCGCGCGCGGCGAAAAAAGCGGTGAAACGCAGCGGCTGGGGCGTTCCCGGTCTCACCTGGCTACCCGGCAGCGACCCGGACCCCTTCGGACATGACGACTGATCCGCACGAACCCGACGACGATGTACCGATCACCGATATCCCGGTGGGTGAGCGGGTCGTGGTGCGTTACCGCCTCCCCGAGGGCAGCACACCACCGCTGACCGATGTGATCGGTGAGGTGGTGGAGACGAATCCACTGACCGTCCTGGCCGCCGACGGTCATCCGGTGATGATCCCGGCCGCCAGTGTGGTGGCGTTGAAATCGCTGACACCCAGGCCGATTCGCAATTCGGAGATCCGAGCGCTGGAAACCGCGGCCGCTTACGGCTGGCCGGGGTCGGAGTACGCCTGGATCGACGGCTGGCTGCTGCGCGCCGGCCACGGTTATACCCGGCGCGCCAATTCCGCGGTGCCCATAGGTGATTCGAACGGCCCGGCCCGGACGGGCCCGGAAACCCTGCACCGGATCGGCGCCTGGTACGCCGCTCAGGGACTACCGCTGCAACTGGCCCTGCCCGACCGGCTGGCCACGGTCCCACCGGGCTGGAACAGCTGGGGTGAGACCCGGGTCCTCGGTATCGATCTCGATAATTTCGTACTGCCCCAGGGCCCGTCCATGGTGCGTATCGCTCCGGAACCGGATATCTCCTGGCTCGAGATCCACCGCTACCGTGGCGACGAACCGAGCGGCCACACCGCCACGGTCCCACTGCCCGAGGTGCTCTCCGCCGTCTACGACGGACAGTTGGGCTTCGCCTCGCTCGGGCTGCCCAATCCCATCGCCATCGCCCGCGGCGCACTCACCACCGCCTCCGACGGACGCCGCTGGGTAGGTCTGACCTGTGTAGCCGTCGTGGCCGCCCATCGCCGGCACGGCCTGGCCGCCCTCGTCTGCGGTGAACTGCTGCGCTGGGGCCGTGACCGCGGCGCAACCCACGCCTACGTCCAGGTCGAGGCCGGTAATGTGGACGCGCTGGAACTGTTCGGCGAACTCGGCTTCCTCGATCACCACAGCTACCGCTACGCCGTCCCCGGCGGCTCCGCCCCCATCCCGTAGCACCGCCACGACAGACCCACCCGCCGGCCGCGCCCGGCGGTCATACGGCGATCGGAGCCGCCCCGTTTCCGGAGCGAAGCA
>JABFXT010000208.1 GCA_013361595.1 Nocardia sp.
CGCCCCCGCGGATCACCTGCGCGCCGACCATCGCGACCCCCGCGGCGTCGGCGGACCACGGGCATCCACTGTAGGACGCGACAGCCTGATACCGGTCCGGTGCCTGGATCGCCAGATCGACGGCCGATCCACCGCTCATGGAGACACCGGCGACCGCGTTACGGCCCGTGGTGGCGAAACGGGCGTCCACTACCGACGGCAATTCCTGGGTGAGGTAGGTCTGCCAGCGCGCTCGTCCCACCACCGGATCGTCGGCCAGCCAATCGGTGTACATCGAGTAGGCACCCCCGATCGGCATCACCACATTCACATTCTTGTCGCCGAAGAACTGCCGGACATCGGTATCGTCCCACCAGGAGATTCCGTCGGCGCCCCCGCCGATACCGGTCAGCAGGTACACCGTGGGCGCCGGTCCCCCGCCCGCCGCCGGAATGACCCGGTTGGCGACCACAGTGTCCATGGCGGGTGAATACACGTCCAGGACCATCGCCCGGCCGTCGATCGGTTTCTCCGCGTCGACCCGAGGCCCCGGGCGGGCCGCGGCGGGTTGAACGTTGAACAGGGATGCCGCGACAGCCAGTACCGCGGTCGACATCGTGAGCAAGTATTTGTACCGCACCCCTCCGGTGTACCCATTCGAGCGCCGGTTCGCCGCCCCCGTCCGTATCCAATTCCCGTTGTGCACCAGCATGACTCGCTGCCGGAGACTGAATACGCAGCTGGGACGGCAGGCGACCGGATCCGTCCGGAACGGGTGTCCGGGGACGCACCGCGGCAGATCCCGGCCGCGGCGGGCCCGCCGCCGCACGTGTCGGTACGGATACGTGGACGCGATTGTCGGCGGGTCTGCGCAGACCGCCGTCGGGCCACCCGGTAGAAAGAAGACAGGGCAGTCACCGGACCCGCGGGCGGTCTCCACGACCATCACGACCCCGGTGGAACCCGCCGAAATGCAGGAACAGTCGAACGAAAGAGCGGTTCATGGCGTCCTCCACAGCGCGTGCACAGATCGGGGTCACCGGCCTGGCGGTGATGGGCAGCAATATCGCCCGCAACTTCGCCAAGCACGGCTACACCGTCGCACTGCACAATCGCAGCGTCGCCAAAACCGACGCGCTGCTCGCCGCGCACGGCGACGACGGTGATTTCGTCCGCACCGAAACCGTCGCCGAGTTCGTCGCCGCGCTGGAGAAGCCGCGCCGGGTACTCATCATGGTGAAGGCCGGCGACGCCACCGACGCGGTGATCTCCGAGCTCGCGGACGCGATGGAGACCGGCGATATCATCATCGACGGCGGTAACGCCCTCTACACCGACACCATCCGCCGCGAGGCCGCGCTGCGCGCCCGCGGCCTGAATTTCGTCGGTGCCGGTATCTCCGGCGGCGAGGTAGGCGCACTCAACGGGCCCTCGATCATGCCGGGCGGCCCGGCGGAATCCTACGAATCGCTGGGACCGCTGCTGGAATCCATCGCCGCCCAGGTGGACGGCACCCCGTGCTGCACCCATATCGGGCCGGACGGCTCCGGCCACTTCGTGAAGATGGTGCACAACGGTATCGAGTACGCCGATATGCAGTTGATCGGCGAGGCCTACCACCTCTTCCGGGCGGCGCTGGACCTCGATCCGAAGCAGATCGCCGATATCTTCACCCAGTGGAATTCCGGTGATCTGGAGAGCTACCTGGTGGAGATCACCGCCGAGGTGCTGAACCAGGTCGACGCGTCGACCGGTAAGCCGCTCGTCGATGTGATCGTGGACGCGGCCGAGCAGAAGGGCACCGGTCGCTGGACCGTGAAATCCGCACTCGACCTGGGCGTTCCGGTAACCGGTATCGCCGAGGCCGTATTCGCCCGGGCGCTGTCGGGTTCGCGTGGGCAGCGCGCCGCGGCCGTGGGCCTCGCCGCCGGCGACCTCGCCGCCAAACCGACCGATATCGCGCAGTTCACCGAGGACATCCGGCAGGCCCTCTACGCGTCCAAGGTCGTCGCCTACGCCCAGGGTTTCGATCAGATAGCCGCCGGGAGCGCCGAATACGATTGGGATCTGCATCCCGGCGATCTGGCCACGATCTGGCGCGGCGGCTGCATCATCCGAGCCCGCTTCCTGAACCGGATCAAAGAAGCCTACGAAAAGGATCCGGCACTGCCGAGCCTGATCCTTGCTCCCTACTTCCGGGAGGCGATCGAAACCGCGATCGACAGCTGGCGGCGGGTGGTCGCGACCGCCACGCTGCTGGGCATCCCGGTACCGGCCTTCGCGTCCTCGCTGTCCTATTACGACGCACTGCGCGCCGAACGCCTCCCGGCCGCGCTCACCCAGGCACAGCGTGATTTCTTCGGCGCGCACACCTACGAGCGGGTGGATACCGAGGGCAAATTCCACACCCTGTGGAGCGAGGACCGCACCGAGGTCCGGGCCGACTGACACCCGACCGCCGGGCGGAGATCCCCGCCCGGCGCCGGCGGCCCCCTTGACTCCGGGTCATCCGACCAGTTGCAATGTGGATGTGAGCTACGACACGATCATCAAGGGTGGCCGCTGGTTCGACGGCACCGGCGCGGCCTCCGCGATTCGCCATCTCGGACTGCGCGGCGACCGGGTCGTGATCGTCTCCGAAACACCGCTGGACGAAACGGGCTGCCCCGATGTGGTGGACGCGGCAGGTAAATGGGTGCTGCCGGGGATGATCGATATCCATACGCACTACGACATCGAGGTGCTGAAGTCCCCGGCACTGCCGGAGTCGGTGCGGCACGGGATCACCACCGTCCTGCTGGGCTCGTGCTCGCTGTCGACGGTGCATATCGACCCGACCGGCGCGGGCGATATCTTCGGCCGGGTCGAGGCGATCCCGCGCCACCATGTGATCGAAACCCTCGAGGACGCCAAGACGTGGACTTCGGCGACCGAATACGTCACCGCACTCGAACAACTGCCGCTGGGGCCGAATATCGCGGCCATGCTCGGCCATTCCGATATCCGCACCGCCCGGCTCGGACTGGACCGCGCCACCCGCCGCGAGGTCCGGCCGAATCGTGCGGAGCTGGCGGCCATGGAGGCGGCGCTGGACGAGGCGCTGGATGCCGGGTTCGTCGGTATGTCTGCCCAGCAGTTGCTCTTCGACAAAGTCGACGGCGAGACCTGCCGGTCCCGCACCCTGCCCTCCACATACGCGCGGGCGAAAGAGCGGCGGCGCCTCAACGCGATCCTGCGCCGCCGTGGGCGGATCCTGCAGGGTGGACCGGATATCACCTCACCACGCAGCCTCGGCGCGATGATCTTCAGCAGCCTGGGAGTCGGGCGCCGCAAACTCAAGACCAGCCTGCTGTCCGCGGCCGATATCAAGGCCGACCCGTTCGCCGTCGTCCTGATCGGTGCGCTGGCCCGGCTGGTGAACGCGCTCGGTGGCGATTTCCGCTGGCAACACCTGCCGGTGCCGTTCGAGGTGTATGCCGACGGGATCGACCTGGTGATCTTCGAGGAGTTCGGTTCCGGCGCCGCGGCACTGCACCTGGCCGACCGGGTGGAGCGTGACGCGCTGCTCGCCGACGAGGACTATCGCCGCCGCTTCCGCAAGGACTACGACGCGAAGTTCGGGAGGCGCGTCTGGCATCGCGATTTCTTCGATGCCGAAATCGTCGGCTGCCCGGACGATTCCGTGGTGGGTAAGACCTTCGGGCAGGTCGGCGTGGACCGGGGCGGCCTGCATCCGGTGGACGCCTTCCTCGACCTGGTTCTCGAACACGGCACGAAACTGCGCTGGCACACGACCATTTCCAATCATCGCCCCGAGATCCTGGACCGTTTCGCCGCCCATCCCGGTATCCAGCTCGGCTTCTCCGACGCGGGCGCGCATCTGCGGAATATGGCCTTCTACAACTTCGGGCTCCGCTTCCTGCGCCGGATGTACCGGGCCGAACAGGCCGGAAAACCGGTGATCCCGCTCGAACGCGCGGTGCACCGGCTCACCGGTGAACTCGCCGACTGGTACGACATCGACGCGGGGCACCTCCGCGAGGGTGATCGCGCCGATCTGGTCGTCATCGACCCGGCCGGACTCGACGATTCGCTCGACGCCTACGCGGAGAGCCCGGTGGCGGCCTACGGCGGCCTCGAACGCATGGTGAACCGCAACGACGCCGCCGTGACGGCGGTGTACATCGGCGGGCGCTACGTCTTCGGTACCGGCACAGCCGATCCGGGCCTGGGCACTACCCGGACCGGACGTTTTCTGCGGGCCGGACAGCGCTGAGCTCCGACCGCAGCCCTTCACCGGGCCGCGGTCACCGGACCGCGCGGTCACCGGCATGCGGACAGCCCGCCGCCGCCGATTGTGCCGTCGCCGCACCGCCGGCTCAGCGAATCCGGGCCCCACGGACGCAGCCGCGCGGCGCGGGACTCATCGGTCGTCGTCACGGTCGCCTCTCGGTCGCGGGCGCTCGGCGCCGCTCGGTGGGTACCGCGAACGATTCCAGACCGTAGCTACGGCAGACAGCCACGAGCTTCTCGTACCGCAAGCGGTTGTAGGCCAGCGGTTGCATCAGCAGCCGGTCCGGCAGGACCCGCCAGGCCAGCTGCAGCAACCGCACGTAGAGGGCGAATTCGGCATCGTGTCGCGGCGCGAGCTCGAATCCGGTGAGCCGCTGCACGGCCGGGTGCATCACCTTCGAGGAGCACACCTGGATCATGTGTCCGGCGGCCGGCCGCACCACCAGCCACATCGGCGTCAGCGCGCGACGCAACAGCGGCGGGAGCCCGAGTGTGGGGAGCGGCAGTGCGGTCAGGCCGGCGAATTTCTCCACGAGGAAGGGATTCTCGGCCAGCTCCTGGGTCGCCATCCGGTCGTAGTAGGCACGTGCCTCGGCCAGGTCGACGGGTAGTTTTCCCGCGGCACCGGGCAGTTCGAGATCGGCGAACGCCGCGCGCAACTGCTGGTAGGCCGCCTCCTCTTCGTCCGGGCGCAATTCGGTACCGGTGCAGTGGGTGAACGTATCGAGGACGACGAAGATGCCGCTCACCGCGATCCATTTCCAGGCGAACGGATTCAGCGCGCTGTATCTGACCTCGCCGAACGCGGCACTACCGGACCCGCGTACGTCGCGATGCCGGAGTTTCAGCCATTCGGCTTCGGCGCGCCGATCATCGGAATCACCCCACAGCGCGATCATCGTGGAAGCACCGCTGCGCACCCCGCGATCGGCGAAGTTCTGCTCGAAGCGCCCGGTCCGGTCCACCGCGGCGGCGACCGGGGCCAGTGCTACCTGATCGAAGGCGGCACCGGCGAAGACACCGGCCAGGATACTGCCGGAATGTTTGCGGAATTCGCGGAGAACCGCCGGCCGGACCCGGGGTTCGGCCGGCTCTTCGGCGGTGCGCTCCGTTGCGTGGGTCGCCATCTCGTCACCTCGGTGGGAGAAACTCCAGAATGATAGTCAGAACACCATGATTCTATCATTCGACGCGAGCGGCAAACCACGGTTCGACGAGATACCGGCCGGACCACGCTCACCCCGGTCCCGTGGTGAGCCGGTAGGGTGATCCGAATGGAAACGACAGCTGCGCAGTGGAGCGAACTGCAGCAGCTGGACGCCAGATCGCGCACCATCGTCGAGGCCGCACGCGAGTGTTTCGCCGCTCACGGGTTCGAGGAAACGACCATGGTGCAGATCGCCGAGGTCGCCGGTGTCGGTGTCGCCACCGTCTACCGCCGTTTCGGCACCAAATCGGCGATCGTCCGATACGCCCTCATGGCCGAATCACAGCGCTTGGCGATGATCGTGGCCGATGCGATGCACCGGTCCCCGGGCCCCGTGGGGGCACTGGCGGATATGTTCGCCGCCTTCGTGGGCGAGGCCACCGCTCCCAAACTGCTGACCCGGAGCCTGCGGACATCCGGCGCGGCCGGCCAGCTCACCGAGTTCCTCGGCGACGACGATGTGATCGAACAGGGACGCGGGCTGGTCACACAGTTCCTCACCTATTGGCAGGACCGCGGCGAACTCGGCGGTTTCGACCCGGAAGTGGTGGCCGAGCTGTTCGTCCGGCTCACCGTCTCCTTCATCGCCAACCCGCGCGGGGTGCTGCCGCTCGGCGATGCCGACGCGGCACGCGCGTTCGCCCGCCGCTATCTCGCACCGCTGATGTATCCACATCCCGGGGGAAGCTGACCTCGCCCGCGGGCCGATGGTCAGCCACCGGGCACGATCGTGATCGGCTCGCGCGGGGTCTCCTGCCGCGGCCGGACCTTGTACGCGGCCGATTTCAGCTCCCGCCGCTTCATCTTCTGGATCTGCTGATGGTGTTTGCGGGCGTGATACGCGATCGGGAAGTAGGTCAGCCGGTCCGGGAGCACCCGGTAGGCGAAGCGGATCACCGAGTAGGCGCGGTCCAGCGCGCGCTGGTCGGCGGCGGTCCAGCGCGCGCCGATCATCGTGCGCAGTCGCGGATCGAGCAGTCCGACGATGGACAGGTAGTTGAACCGGATCATCGGAGCGCCGAGGAACCTGGCGACCGGACCTGCCGGAAAACCCAGGGCGCGGAACTGGTCCAGATCGCCGGTGCGCAGCTGCCGGTACTGTTCGCGCACCTCGTCGTCGGCCGAGAGCACTTCGGTGACGATGTATTCGTAGTACTCGTCGAATTCGGCCCGGGTCTGCGGATAACCCTTCATCGGCACCTGCAGGATGCGCGCGATCCGGATGTTGTCGCGGAGCAGTTCGTCGAGTTCGGCGTCGGTGAACTCCCGGCCCAGCAGCAGCGGGCCGGCCTTCGCGGTGGTCACGTAGGCGGTCGCGATCACCCACTGGTAGGCGCCGGGATGCAGCGCACTGACCTGCTTGCCCTCGCTACCTTTCATCCGCAACGGCGCGTGCAGTGACCGCAGCCGGCGGCCGTCCTGGACCGCCTCGATACCGACGTAGGTCCAGCGCAGGACCGAATCGACCGAATGGATCGCGCGCCCGCCGGGATCGGTCCGGGCGACCGAATACTTGTCGGTGACCTCCCGGATCACCGGATGCAACCCCTGCATCGCGAAGGCCGCGCCCTCCATCATGAGATACGTCCAGTGCCCGACCATTTCGGCGGTCAGCGAATCGAGCGGAACCAGCTCGATCGGATCGCCGGCGGCCGGACCGGTCCCGGCACGCGGGGTGTCGGACGATGCGGTTGTCATACTTCCTCCTGGCGACGCGAACCCGGGACACGGCGACTCCCGGCCGGGGCGGCCCGCTACGTCGTCGGAGCGGGCCGCATCGGCGAACCGAAACCCACAGCGATAGTGGATCCAGCTCCAGACTATCAATCGCCCACGCAAACCGGCATGGATCAACGGGATTCGATCGATGGATCGAATCCGGCGGATGCACCGCGCGCGGACTACCGATACGGGACCGGCACGAGGCGGCTCAGGCGGGCGTCACCGAAACCGGGACGCCGTTGAACACCGCATTGCCCGACGGCACATCCAGGACCGAATCATCGGTCAGCACATTGGCGTTGACGCCCGCGTTCTCCCGGGCCACCCGCTGCGATCCGGTCGTATGTCCCCAGCCGTGCGGCAGGCTCACCACTCCGGGCATGATCGAATCGGTGGGCTCCACCGGCACCGTGAGCGAACCGGCGGCGGATTCGACCAGCGCCCGCTCGCCCAGTCCGAGGCGAGCGATATCGTCGGGGTGGATCTGCAATGTGCAGCGATTCGTCCCACCCACCAGCCGGGGCGCGTTGTGCATCCAGCTGTTGTTGGAGCGCAGATGGCGGCGACCGATCAGGACCATTTGCGCCGGCGCCGCCACCGGCCCGGCCCGCAGCCGGTCGAGATCGGCCAGCAGCGCCGCCGGCGCCAGATCCACCTGCCCCGACGCGGTACGCAGCACCTCGTGCAGCCGGGGTCGCAACGCGCCCAGATCGATACCGTGCGGATTGTCCAGCAGGGTACGCAAACTCAGGTCTCCGCCGTTCCACTCCCCGTACGGGCCCAGCCGCAACATCAGGTCGAGGCGCTGTTCGGTGCTGGTGGCGCCGGACAACTCGGGCCGCCGATCCTCGAAGCCGGCCGCCCGCAATGTGGTGCCGATGACGAACTCGTCGAACGCCGCGAGCGGATCGGATTCGGCGGTCGGGTTGTGCGGTTGCCCGCCGACCGCTGCCGCCAGCCGCACATATACCGCGGCCTCCGACGGCCGGTCCCCGAGCGGAACCAGTGGCGGCGAGTACCGCGCATAGTTACGGACCGCGAACTGCAGCAGCGCGAAATCGTAGTGCGGGGACTGGACCGGACGCGGCGGCGGCAGGATCACATCGGCGTGGCGAGTGGTCTCGTTGAGATAGCAGTCCAGGCTCACCATGAAATCCAGCCCGGCGAACGCGGCGTCCAGCCGCGCGCCGCTGGGCGCCGACAGCACCGGATTCCCGGCCGCGGTGATCAATGCCCGCACCCGGCCTTCGCCCGGGGTGATGATCTCGTCGATCAACGTGGCCACCGGAAGTTCACCCATCGCTTCGGGCAGCTCGCGAACCCGGCTGCGCCAGCGCCCGGGCCGGAAAGGTCTGGTACGTACGATTCCCCGGACGGCCGCGGCCGCGAACATCGCACCACCGGGAGTGTCGAGGTTCCCGGTGAGCACGTTGATCACATCCACCAGCCACTGAGTGACGGTGCCGAATTCCGCGGTGCAGGTCCCGATCCGGGCGTACACCACCGCGGTCGGGGCCGCGGCGAGCTCGCGGGCGAGCCGGCGCACGGTATCGGCGGGCACACCGGTGCGCGCCGATACGGTATCCGGGTCGAATTCCGCAGCGGCCGAACGCAGCTCGTTCAGGCCGGTCACCGGCACCCCGATCGCCGCGAGATCCTCGGCGAACAGTGTGTGCACGATGCCGAACAGCAGATATGCGTCGGTTCCCGGCCGGACGAAGAGATGCTCATCGGCCCGGGCAGCCGTGCGGGTGCGCCGCGGATCGACCACGACGAGGCGACCGCCGCGGGCCTTCAGCGCCTGCAATCTGCCCGGGAAGTCCGGCGCCGTACACAGCGAACCGTTCGATTCGAGCGGATTGGCGCCGAGCATCAGCAGGTAATCGGTGCGGTCCAGATCGGGGACCGGCACCGCGAGCGGATCGCCGAACATCAACCCGCACGCCAGCTGTTTGGGCATCTGGTCGGCGGTACTGGCGGAGAAGACGTTCTTCGAGCCGAGCGCCCGGATCAGGGCCGGTGCGTACAGGGTCCCGGCGACGGTGTGCGCATTGGGGTTGCCCAGGTACAACGCCACCGATTGAGCACCGTGTTCGGCCTTGATCGCCGGGATCCGCGAGGCGATCAGATCGAACGCCTCCGCCCATCCCACCGTCCGCCACGAGCCGGTGGCACGATTCCGCACCATGGGGTCGGTGATCCGGTCCGGGTCACCGTCGAGCTGCCCGAAACTGGCACCCTTCGGGCACAGGAAACCTTTACTGAACGGATCCAGCTTGTCGCCACGCGCGCCGGTCACCCGATCGTGCGAGTCGACGGCCAGCTCCAGGCCACAGGCCGCCTCGCACAGCGGGCAGGTACGCAGCAGGTTCCGGACGGCGGTATCGGGTACGGCGGGGTTCGGTGCGACCATGGCACCATCATTACTCTTTGATACACCGACCGGAGGGTGTATCGAGAGATCCGCGACGAAATAGCGCGCCCGAACGACCCGGCCTACCGTCGAGGTATGACGAGATCACCGGCGCGGGACGATTGGGTGCCGGATGCGTGCACCCTGCCCACTGTCGAACAGCCGATCCGGCTCGCCGAATTCGACGAGTTCTTCGCC
>JABFXT010000489.1 GCA_013361595.1 Nocardia sp.
GAGGTGACCGAGCACACCTTGCCGCTGCGCCGCCAATGCCAGATCCAGCTTGTTGTCGACATCGAACTTCTCGTACAGCGCCGCCAGGAGCCGGCGCCGTTGCCCGTGCCCCAGTTCCAGGAGGGTTTCGATTTTCTCGTTCGACCACTCGTCGGCGACGCCCCGGAGTACCCGTCCTTCGATTTCGGAGATGTCCACAGAGTCCTGAGGTCGACCCTCGTCGGCGACGACACCTGCCCGCACCGCGGCCAGAATCGTGGGAATCACCCCGTCGGTGCCGAATTCCTGTTCGGCGCGTGCGAATCGCCGCCCTACCGTCCGTGTGGACAGACCCAGGTGCGCGGCGGCCGTCGTCATGGAGTGGCCCCGCATGAACAGGTGCAGGACTTCTATCTCGGACGGCCGCAGGGAGGCGCCGACCCGGTGCTCGACCTGGGCACGGAAGTCCCGGAGCGTATCGGGTGACAAGGCCGTTGTGTCCACGGGCGCACGGCCGAGGAATTCTGCGGCCAGCAACCCCATGAGCTCTACCTGTGTGGGCAGAAGGAGATCCTCCGCCGATCGTTCCGGCTCCGTCGCGGGCAGGACCCGGACATCGGCGGCTCCCTCGACCTTCGAGTGGATCCGGAGCAACATCAGGTTGGCTTGTTCCGGCGTGAGGCCGAGTAGCGCGGTCAGCGACCGGACCGGTGACCGGTGTGCCCCCGTCGCCAGAGCAGCGACCAACCGCACGATATGTGCTTCGCCCGGGGACAGCAGGCCCGACTCCATCTCCGACGGATTGTCTTCGGCCGAGCCGGGAGGGTCGGTCCGGCTCTCCGTGATCGAACGGGACGATTGCCCACGGCCGTACAGCGTCACGGGCTCACCGCGCCGCACAAGCGATCCGCCGATGTCCCACTCGCCCGGTTCGGTTCCGATCCGGTTGCTTGCCGGGCCCGACGCGTTCAGTTCGATGCCCCGGTAGTACGCCACGTCGTCGGAGACCCGGAGCCGATCCGGATGCACCCGCACCGGCGCCACGTCGGGCAGGTCGGGATCGAAGAGCCAGATCTTCCCGTGGTCGTTGACGGCGAACAAGGCATGGCCGCTGCGACCGTCCGCATACACCTCTTCGACGATCATCCCCGCGCCCCGCCCGCGCTCCACGAGCCGGGCAGCGATGGCCTGTAACCCGCCGCGGCCGTCACCGAAGTCCTCGAAGTGTCCTTGCGCGAGCCAGGAGAGCGCCGGACCCGGAGCGCCGTCGTCGAGCGTGTCCTCGGGCACCGTCATGGCCTGTGCGGTATCCGCGGTGGCACGGTAGTAGTCGTTGACCAGCAAGGCCACCCGGCCGACGCAATCGGTTCGCCGGGTGGCCCGCGTCCGGGCCACGGTGTCGTCGGCGCTGTTCCGCTGTGTCGCGCGGTGGAGCGCGGCGCGCATCCCCCGGGCGCCCACGATAGCGTCTCGGTCGATCTGCCGCCAGGTCGACGCGTAGTTGTCCAGGGCCCGGTGGAAGTTCACGACCTTCGGGGCGGGGACACCGGAGTTGCGGGCGGTCTCCACCGCCGCCGCGAACCGCCGCAGAGCCGCGCCGGGCGTCTCTTCCACGGGCACGACCGCAGCGTGCCGGAGAGCCGGGTGGGCCGCCGCCAGGGCGGCCAGTTCGCTTTGTGCTCGGTCGAAGTACCTGCCCAGCCAGGTGCGCTGTAGCAAGCGATCGTCCGGCGCGCTCCGTACCGGCTCGACCGATGCCGGGCCGCGATCATCGGCCCTCGTTTCCCGGAGCAGATCCGGCAGTGCCGCACTGACGCGGGCGATGATCTCCTCGGCGGTAGCCCTGTGGAAACCGAGATGCGCCGCGGCCTCGTCCAACGGATCTCCGTCGATGAGATGCAGCTGGATCAAATTCCACACCGTGCCCACGTCGGCCACTCCGGCCAGCGCGTTCTCCAGGGCCTGGCGAAGTTCGACGATATCGAACGGGGTCTGCGCGGTGTCGTCGCCGATGAGTTCGCCGAGCGTGCTGCCGTTTTCGATCGCCTCCCGATCGAGCGAGGGCGCTCCTCCCATGATGATCTGCCGGGCCCAATCGACGTCGGCGATCGGAATACCGAGCGCCTCGGCGAGGCCGGGGCTCGGCACACGGTCCTCGTCCATCTGCAGTGCAGACGCTTGGATACCGAGCTCGCGACGAACGTGGACGACGAGTTCGCGTTCCGAACTATTCAATCCCGGATAGGCGGCCGCGTACCGGGCCGCGAGGGCGCCCGCTACGGCGGCGGCCCAGGCGTGCGGTGTGAACACACCGGTAGGCATGTGATTGTCTATGGCCCTCATGACCGAGATCCGGCACGCCTGGATCAGCTCGCCTCGCATATGCGAATCGTCGGTACTCCGACCCATCTTGCGGGCCACCGCGTCGGCTACCCAGGCATAGCGGTCGAAGATCTGGTCTCGTAACGCCTTCTCCTCGGGCGACCGGACACCCGTGGCGTGGAACCGCCAGAACAGCTCCTGCTCTTCGGGTTCCGCCTCGTCCACCCCTTCGTGCCGGTAGAAACGTTCCATCGCGGCGACGACGAGATGATGCGGAATTCCGTTGGCGTCCCTCAGCTTCCGCAGCGACGACAACCGCGGCCGCACGGTGCGGCCTTGTTCGGCCTTCTTGACTGCCCCCACACTGAGACGGCCGGAGAACGCCACCTGGCTACGGCCGAGATAACGCCGCCACTCCCGAAGCCACGCGTTGACGGTGGCGGACGCACCGGGGTCCGGGGGATGGATGCCGTCGAGGTCGTACCACGCCAGGCCCTCACCGTCGAGGAACCAGACGAGCGCGTCACGGGCGAACTCGTCCGCGATACCGTTGGCAGAG
>JABFXT010000365.1 GCA_013361595.1 Nocardia sp.
GGTGCCATGAACGAAGCCGCCCTCTGGCTCGCCACCGCCCCCGGCCCCGACGCCCTCTCGGACACGCTGGCCACGTTGCGCCGGATCCTCGAAACCGTCCGCACCGGGCGATAACCCTAGCCGCGGCCACCGCTGCCGCCACCTCCCGGAATACCGGCACCCGCCCTGACACTCCGCTGATGTCGCGCTGACACAGCATCCGGCCTACTCACCCGGGGATCTCGTCACCTCCGCGCCGCCGCGGTCTGTCGAGATCGAGGTAGAACCGCCCACCCTTGTAGACCGCCTTGTTCGGCGCATCGTCGTCATCCGGGTCGCCGGAGTCCCCGGGATCCGGCAGTTCCGCGATCTCCTCGATGACGATCTGCGCTCGCGCCGCGCCGGGATCGAACATCTCCTGAAACGGCCCGACGAACGACCCCCCGAGGCCGCGGCGCTGGGCCCGAACAGCCGCCCACCCGAACAGCACCAGCGGGCCGATGGTGACCAGCAGCACCGATAACTCCCCACCCATACCACGAGCGTACCGACGAAATCCTTTGTTCCCCGCTGTGTACCGTCGACGAGAAGTGTCGACCGGCGGCGGCCCGAGCAACGACTCCGGCCGGCCCGCCGGACAGTGCGATCCGGCAAGCTGCCCCTCGAGCAGGGCGCGGGACATGACCACCCGCTGGATCTGGTTGGTGCCCTCGTAGATCTGGGTGATTTTCCGGCGTTTCCGGCCACCTGGCGAAACACGCCCGAATAACGCTCCGAACCGGGCAGGAACATTTTGGAGTTCTGCCCAGCTCTTCGGCGTTTCGGGAACCTCACGGCCTGGTGACGGCCCGAGTCTTCGATGGAATGGCCCTGCTGGGTGCTGGTTGCGCGCGGCCGAAGGTCGCGCAGGAGCCGCGAGTCACTCTATATCGCTGGGAGTGTGTCTATCTGAGCTACAGGTAGGGGTCCTCGAGTGTCGGTATGACCGGGGAGAGCAGCGGCTCGAGGTGCTCTGTCACCGTGCCGCGCACCATTCGATATACGCGAAAGTCCGCGAAGAACTCATCTTCGTAGTCGTGAACGTGGAGTAGGCCATACGAGCCTGGCGCAAGTCCACCGATCCTGTGAAAAAGCTCGATGACCTTGGCGCCCCAGGCGCCTGCATGATTGGGATTTCCCCCCATGTGAAGGTAGTACTCCCCGTTCATCGCCTGAAGATCCATGAGCGCATACCCGGACACTTCGGCCACTGCGGCCCGGATTTCGTCCAGGCGAAGCGGAGGCTCGTCCTCAACAGCCGTCGCTGTCGAACGCAATGAGATCCAGCCGTGGTACTCGAACACCACGAGATCGTATCGGCGCCGCACGGCCTGGCGGCGGCCTGAGAGTGATTCCCAGGCCGCCGGCCGGGCCCCGCGCTCCGGGGAATTACCCCTTGAGCAGGGCGCGGGACATGACCATCCGCTGGATCTGGTTGGTGCCCTCGTAGATCTGGGTGATCTTGGCGTCGCGCATCATCCGCTCCACCGGGAAATCGGTGGTGTAGCCCGCGCCGCCGAAGAGTTGCACCGCGTTCGTGGTGACCTCCATCGCCACATCGGAGGCGAAGCATTTGGCGGCGGCGGAGATGAAGCCGAGGTTCGGTTCACCGCGTTCGGCACGGGCGGCCGAGGTGTACACCATCAGCCGGGCCGCTTCGATCTTCATGGCCATATCGGCCAGCATGAACTGGGTGTTCTGGAAATCGGCGATGGATTTGCCGAACTGTTTGCGGTCCTTGGTGTAGGCCAGCGCGGCGTCCAGGGCACCCTGGGCCAGGCCGACGGCCTGCGCGCCGATGGTGGGGCGGGTGTGGTCGAGGGTCTGCAGGGCGGTCTTGAAACCGGTGCCGGGTTCGCCGACGATGCGGTCGCCGGGAACCTTGCAGTTCTCGAAGTACAGTTCGGCGGTCGGGGAACCCTTGATGCCGAGCTTGTGTTCGAGCGGGCCGACCACGAAACCCTCGTCGTCGGAGTGCACCAAGAATGCGGAGATACCGGTGGCGCCCTTGTCGGCGTCGGTCACGGCCATGACGGTGTACCAGGAGGACTTGCCGCCGTTGGTGATCCAGCACTTGGAACCGTTGAGGATCCAGTCGTCGCCCTCCTGCCGGGCGCGGGTGCGCATACTGCCCGCGTCGGAACCGGCTTCACGCTCGGAGAGCGCATAGGAGGCCATCTCACCGGCGACGATATCGGCGAGCACTTTCTGCTTGAGCTCTTCGGAGCCGTTGAGGATCATGCCCATGGTGCCGAGTTTGTTCACGGCCGGGATCAGCGAAGAGGAACCGCAGACGCGGGCCACCTCTTCGATGACGATGCAGGTCGCCACCGAATCGGCGCCCTGGCCGCCGTAGGCCTCGGGGACGTGGACAGCATTGAAACCGGCGGCGTTGAGAGCGCTGAGGGCTTCCTCGGGGAACCGGGCGTGCTCATCGACGTCCTTGGCGTGCGGGGCGATCTCCTTCTCGCACAGGGCGCGGATGGCCGAACGCAGCTCATCGTGGAAGTCCGCCAGCTTGAACAGATCGAAATCCGGGTTTCCCGCCATTGGGTTCACTCCTGTTGCGTACGGGTTGGTGCCAATATTCGGCACTCAGTGTCAAGTCTTCGGCCCAGTATACCGCGTGCTATCCCGTGATCGCTCGCCACATCCTGGCACTCAGTGTCAGTCGGACGGTGCTTCTGCCAAACTACCCAGGCGCTGCCGCAGCAGTTCGGCGACATGCCGGGCGGGTAGATCACGGCGGAATACGGCGAGCACCAGATCGTCCTCGCCGCCGGGACGACGGCCACCCCGGGGGATCTCGCTCAGCGCGGTCCGCAGATCGGCGGGGCCGGCGGCCGATTCGCCACGAATCATCCGGCGCAGCAGATAGTTGTGCGTCGCGGTCACCGCGGCCGCGAACTGGACCCGCGCCAGATCGGGAGAATCGGGCAGCCGCTCACGCAGGTAGTCGGTGAACAGGCGCTCGTACCGGAAGACAGTGACGATCTCCCGGTCACGTAGTGCCGGAACCCGGCGCACCACGCGGTACCGCCGGTCGGCGATATCGCGCCAGCGGGTGAACCGCTCGAAGACGCCGACCGCGGCCTCACAGACCGCGTCCCACGGGTCGATCTGCGTCTGCTGCAGGTATTCCTGCGCGGCAGCCAGCTGGGCCTCGTGGTCGGCGAAGATCACATCTTCCTTGGACCGGAACTGCCGGAAGAACGTCCGCCGCGATATCCCGGCCGCCTCGGCTATCTCGTCCACCGAGGTCGCCTCGTAGCCCTGGTCCGCGAACAAGCGCAACGCCTCGTCCACGACACCGAGCCGGAAACGGACGAGCTCGGCGCCGCCGACTCGGCGGGCGGTTTCCTCGTTGTCCATGGCGCCACCGTAGCGAGCGGCCCCGCACCGCCCTCAGAGTCGTCCGTCGAGCGCGATATGGAGATCGGCTCCGCTGAACAGCAGATCGGCACCCCGACGCGGCGGCGGGCCGACCTCGACCGGCCGTGCGCCGGGAGCGAGCAGGTACAGCTGGCGCAGAAAGACCTCGACCGCGAGCGTGGCGAGTTGTTTCCCGGGGCAGATATGCGCGCCGAAACCGAATGTCAGCGGTAGCTTCCCGCCCCGTCGCAGATCCAGGCAGTCCGGGAAAGCCGCCGGATCGCGATTGGCCGCCGCGAACATGACCAATACCGGCCCCGCCGGCAGCTCCGCCCCGCTGGTCAGCGTGAGCGGTCGCCGGATCCGTCGCTTCCAGGCCACCAGCCCCGGGTCCAATTGCAGCACTTTGACAGCCACCTCGGTCGCGGTCCGCGGTTCGGCCAGCAGCCGCCACCATTCCCGACTCGGATCGGCCAGGAGCCGGACGGCCCCCTGCTGGATACTGCCGCTCACGGTGTGTACCCCGGCCGCGAGCGAATTCGCCACAGCCGATACCGCCACCCGGCGCGGGATCCCCGCATCACGCAGCCGGGTCGCGAACCCGGCCGCATCGCTGCGCAGACCATGATCGACGGCACGGCCGCTCACAGTGAACAACTGCCCCAGCGCGGCCACCGCGCCGGCCAGTTCCCGGCCCCGCATCGATCGGCCCAGCAGTCCCGACTGCGCACCGCTCCACACCGCGACCCGCGACCATTCGCCGGGAGACAGCCCCACCGCGGAACCGGTCACCCGGGTGGCGTAGGCGATGGACAGTGCGGTGACATCCAGATCCGCACCGGACGGTGCGGTGGTGGCGAGGGCGGCGTGGAAATGCTCCGTCAGCGCCGCGATATGCCGCGGCCGGTCGGCGGCCCGGATCGTGAAATGGCCGGATTGTCCGGCCATGGTGTTCCACACCCGGTCGTGCAAGGGCCCATCGGTCAGATCGGCGGTGGCCTTCGCGGGCAACGGGACCAGATGCCGGAACAGATGTGGAAGCGCTCGCGGAGTCGCGGCGATTCGTGGATAACCGACCAGCGGCTCCAGTGAATTGTCCCGGGATATCTCCGGTCTCCCGGCGGCGAGCACCTCTCGCACGTCGTCGTATTTCCAGATCATCCGCAGACCCGACCGGTGCGGATAGGAGCGCTGCGGCCATTCGTGCAGCAGCCGGTAGCGCTCATCGCGTTCGGTGAACGACGCCTCGTTCGCGGTCACCCGGTCGAAGGGAAACTCCGCCACCGGAACCGCCTGACTGTCGAGCCTGTACACCGGCAGGATCGTAGGCCGTGCGGGGGTGCCCCACTTCCCGGGAACGGTGAGGCAGAAACCGTCCCGGGAAGCCCGGTCAGCCCAGCAGGCGGGCGCGCAACGCCTCGTCCTTCTCCAGCACCATCGTCTCCAGACCGGCCTGGAACTGTTCCATCCGTTCGCGCAGCGCCGGATTCTGCGCGCCCAGGATCCGGGCGGCCAGCAGGCCCGCGTTCCGGGCACCGCCGATCGACACCGTCGCCACCGGCACCCCGGCGGGCATCTGGACGATCGAGAGCAGCGAATCCATCCCGTCCAGGTACTTCAACGGCACCGGTACCCCGACCACCGGCAGCGGGGTCGCCGAGGCGACCATACCGGGCAGGTGCGCGGCACCCCCGGCACCCGCGATGAGCACTTGGATGCCCCGCCCGGCGGCGGCGCGGGCGTAGTCGAGCATGCGCTGCGGAGTCCGGTGCGCGGACACCACACCCACCTCGAACCGGATCCCGAACTCGGCCAGCGCCTCGGCGGCCGCCTCCATGGTGGGCCAGTCCGAATCACTGCCCATGATCACCCCGACCGCCGGGGAGCCCGGAACACTGCCTTCCACCACGTCACTCATGCGGGTCCCATCCATCGGTCCATACCGCGTGCGACATCCAATGCGCCGCCCGCTCGGCTCGTTCCCGTACCACCACGACCTCGTCACCGAGCACGTTCACATGCCCGATCTTGCGGTCCGGGCGTTCGCCCTTGCCGTACATGTGCACCTTGGCGTCCGGCATCCGGGCGAACAGATGATGCAGTCGCTCGTCCATCGACATGGCGGGCGCTTCGGGCGCACCGAGGATATTCGCCATCACCGTCACCGGTGCGAGCGGGCGGGTGTCGCCCAGCGGATAGTCGAGCACCGCGCGCAGATGCTGCTCGAACTGCCCCGTGCGGGCACCGTCCATCCCCCAGTGACCGGAGTTGTGCGGGCGCATGGCCAGCTCGTTGATCAGCAGGGTTCCGTCGGTGGTCTCGAACAGTTCGACCGCCATCGCTCCCACCACGCCGAGGTCGGCCGCCAGGCGCAGGGCGAGCTCCTCGGCCTCGGCCGCCAGTTCCTCGGGGAGATCGGGTGCCGGGGCGATCACCACGGCGCACTGACCGCGCCGCTGCACCGTCTCCACCACCGGCCAGGTCGCGGCCTGACCGTACGGGGAGCGAGCGACCATGGCCGACAGTTCGCGTTTCAGCGGGACCCGCACCTCGGCCAGCAGTTGCACACCCGCGGCGAGCTGCCCGGCGGTGATCTTCGCCGCCTCGTCGGCGGTCTCGGGCATCCACACCCCGCGGCCGTCGTATCCGCCGCGGATCGCCTTCAGCACGATCGGCCAGCCGTGTTCGTCCCCGAAGCCCACCGCCTCGGCCTCCGATTCCACGACGGTGAAGGCCGGTACCGGCAGCCCGCGCGTGGACAGCTCCCGGCGCATGGCCAGCTTGTCCTGTGCGAAGCGCAGCGCCTGCGGCGGCGGGAGGACGTTCACCCCCTCCGCGACCAGTGCCTCCAGATGTTCGGTGGGCACATGCTCGTGGTCGAAGGTGAGCGCGTGCGCGCCGGTGGCGGCCCGGCGCAACGCGCCGAGGTCGGAATGGCTGCCGATCACCACATCGGGGCTCACCTGAGCCGCCGGGTCGTCCGGCCGTTCGGCGAGCACCCGGAGCCGCTGCCCCAGCTCGATGGCCGCCTGATGCGTCATCCGCGCCAGCTGGCCGCCACCGATCATGGCGACGGTCGGCATCGCGGCAGGGTCGAAACTACGTGCGTTCACGTCGGTAAATACTGTCACGTCCTGCGCGAACACCGGCTGGCGGTATGCTCCGGTCTTGTGTCATTCGTCGACGACGTGGTTCGCGTCCTCCCGCAGCCCCTCCAGGAGATCGCCTTCCGCCAACGCGAGCTCATCAAGTTCGCCATTGTCGGAGCGACCACGTTCGTCATCGACGGCGGAATCTTCTACGCCCTGAAGTGGACGGTTCTGGAGGAGAAACCGGTCACCGCGAAGATCATCTCGGGCGTGATCGCGGTGATCGCCTCCTACATCCTCAACCGCGAGTGGTCGTTCAAGAACCGCGGCGGCCGCGAACGCCACCACGAGGCACTGCTGTTCTTCGCGGTCAGCGGGGTGGGTGTGGTGCTGAGCATGCTCCCGCTCTACATCTCCCGCTACGCGTTCCAGCTCCACCAGCCCACGGTCAGTTTCATGGTGGAGAACATCGCCGATTTCATCAGCGCCTACATCATCGGCAACCTGCTGCAGATGGCATTCCGGTACTGGGCGATGCGACGCTGGGTCTTCCCCGACGAGGTGGACCAGATGCTGGAGAAGCTCGAGGAATACGTCGAAGAGGAACACGACCGGCGTCGGCTCGGCAGCTGAGCCCGACGGCCCGCCCGCCCTAACGGGGCTCCCCCACCACCCGGTTCTCCACTCGCGTGGCCAGCGGTTTCCCGAGGAATACGGCGAACAGCGCGGGCCGGCGACGTTGTAGTTCCAACCGGCCTCCGTCGGCCTCGATCAATGCCCGCGCGAGCGCCAGGCCCACACCCGTGGATCCCGCGCCGGAGAAACCGCGGTCGAAGATATGCGGCGCCAGATCGTCGCTGACCCCCTCGCCCTCGTCGGCCACCTGCACACACACCAGCGGTTCCCGGTCCTGACCCGGCCGCACCGTGCGCACCGACACCGTGCAGGTGCCGCCGCCGTGCATCAGCGCATTGTCGACCAGCACCGTCACCGCCTCCCGCAATCGGGAGCCGGAGATCGGGGCACGCAGCGATTCGTCACCGGTGAGGTGCAGTGTGCGGCCGGCCTCCCGGAACGGATGCGTCCACTCGGTGACGATGCCGCGCAGTTCGTCCATCACCGGTACCGGATCGCGGTCGGTGGCGTCCTCGTCGCGTGAGGCCCGGACCAGATCGTCGATGGCCTCGGTCAGCCGGTCCACCTGGGCCATGGCTTCCTCGGCCTCGTGCACCACATCCGGGTCGTTGTGCGCGGACAGTTCGTCCAAGCGCAGCCGCACCGCGGTCAGCCGGCTGCGCAACTGATGCGAGACATCGGCGACCAGGGCATGTTCGCGTTGCAGGCGGCCGGCGATCTCGACGGTCGCCGAATCGAGTACATCGGAGACCCGGTCCAGTTCGGCGATACCGTGCCGGCGCGGGTCCGGGCGGAAATCGCCCATCGCGAGCCGGGCCGCCCGCGCGGCCACATCCCGGATCGGGTCGGCGACCCGGCGTGCCGTGACGATGGCGACCGTGATCGCGGCCGCCAGCGAGAT
This sequence comes from Nocardia sp., assembly GCA_013361595.1. Classification (GTDB taxonomy): domain Bacteria; phylum Actinomycetota; class Actinomycetes; order Mycobacteriales; family Mycobacteriaceae; genus Nocardia. The sequence continues at coordinate 8,017 of JABFXT010000365.1, forward strand.
GGCCACGGCCAGCGCCACCCCGGCCACCGCCTGCCGCTGCCGGGCCTCCATCGGAGTGGCGGGCACCTCCAGCCGCAGTGAGACATCGGTGCCCATCGACAGCGACTCCACCAGCGGGTCGTCCACGGTCGACGATCCGACCTCGACCTTCACCGCCGTATCCTCCGGCGCCGGATAGACGACCGTGAGCCGGCCGCCTTCGGGCACCAGCGGCTGCACCGTGTGCAGATCCAGCCCGCCGCTGATCACCCCACTGCCGTGCTCCTGGCCGATCACCTCCGCGGAGATCAGTTCGAGCCGGCTGCGCAGATCGTTGCGGGTGATGTCCTCCACCCACAGCCAGGCCGTATACGTCAGTGGCAGGCCGAGCACGACCGTGGTGAGCATCAGTACGGTCAGCATCGACCGCAGAATCCGCCGCCGCACGTCAGTCGGTGTTCAACCGGAAACCGACACCGCGCACGGTGACGATCCGGCGTTCCGCCATCGGGCCCTCGTCGCCGATCTTGCGGCGCAGCCACGACATGTGCATATCCAGCGTCTTGGATCCGCGCAACTCCGCGTCACCCCACACTTCACGCAGGATCGTCTCCCGGGGCACCACCTGACCGGCCCGGTCGATCAGCACTTTGAGCAGTTCGTACTCCTTGTTCGCCAGCCCCACTTCCACCCCGTTGACCAGTACCCGCCGCGCCGCCGGTTCCAGCCGGATCCCCCCGACCTCCACGGTGTCGTCGCCGATCCCGCTGCGTCGCAGCAGCGCCCGGACCCGGGCCAGTAGTTCGGCCAGCCGGAACGGTTTACCGACGTAGTCGTCCGCGCCGGCGTCCAGCCCGACCACGAAATCCACCTCGTCGGTGCGGGCGGTGAGCATGAGTACCGCCATCTCGGCGCCCCGGGCCCGTACCTGACGGCATACCTCCAGCCCGTCCATTCCCGGCAGCCCGAGATCGAGGATCAGCAGATCATGGTGTCCTTCCAGCGCGCGGTCCAATACCGCGGGACCGAAACTCTCCACGGTCACCGAATACCCTTCGCGGCCCAGCGCCCGGGACAGCGGCGCCGCGATGGCCTCGTCGTCTTCGCCCAGCAATACGGCGGTCATGCGACAAGATTACGGTCCGCCGCCGCGGAGCCCGCCGCCTCACGCCCGGCACACCGTCCAGCGGTGCTCGGATCAGAAGCCGCCGTACCGGGGCGCGGCCTCGAAGACCTGGTGATAGAGCAGTGCGTGCACCCGCTCCACATCCGGGATATCGCTGTATTCGAGGGGTTCCTCGGACGAGGATCCGATGATCAGCTCCCCCGTCCCGAACATCCGATCGACCAGCCCGTGCCGGAACTGGACACTCGAGATCCGGGTCATCGGGATATCGATACCGGTGTGGGTCATCACACCCTCACGGACCAGCACCCGGCGATCGGTCACGATGAAATGAGTCGATTTCCAGCCGACGATCGGCGCGATACTTCGCCACGCCAGGATCAGCAGCCATACGACCAGAACAGCCAGCAGCGCGATCGACCGCCACGACTCGTCGGCGGTACGCCACACCAGTCCGCCCAGGAACCCGGCCACCGCGGTCACCACGATCAGCGTGACGATCGGCCAGAACAGCATCTTCCAATGCGGGTGGGTGTGCAGGATCAACTCTTCGTCGGGCGCCAGCGCATCCTCCGGATAACCCATGGCCGCACATTACCCCCAAAAACCGCCGAAACGCCCGATCCGGGCCGGTCACCCACCCCCGAACACCGCCTCCACCCCGAAACAAACCACCCC
>JABFXT010000734.1 GCA_013361595.1 Nocardia sp.
AGGAACGACACCTTACGGGGAAACAGGTTACCGAGGGTGACCACGCCCGCCAGTACGAGCAGCAGCAGCACGATGGGCAGCGGGTTGCCCACCTCGGCGAGGCCGATATCGGCGTGCGCGACGAACAGGAACAGCACACCGAAGATCATGAAGACGTTCCACTCCAGCGGCACCCCCATCGGGATCGCCGTGAGGATCACCAGATGGAAGCAGATCAACGCGGTCGCGGCGAGCGCGGTCGGCCAGCCGCCGTGGGAGAAGAACAGCACCAGCGGCGCGCACATCTCCACCGCGGTACCGCCGTGCGCGAACCACCGCGACAGCCGCCCGGGCCGCAGATCGTCGGGGAACCGTTCGAAGAAGAGCCGTTTGAGCGCCCGGGGCCGCACCACCGGACTGTTCGACATCATGGTCGACACCACGAACGGAAAATGCTTGTTCAGTTTCGATACCGCCGCACCGACCCAGATGACGACGAAAACGACCTTCGCCCCGACGATCAGCTCCGCACCACCGAAGAGAAAGGTGACCGCGAGGGCCGCGTATACCTCACCGCGCGCGGCCAGGAAGATCGTCTTGTCCCGCAGACCCAGCACCGCGAGCAGGCCGAGTACCGCCGCGATCTGCCAGACCGGCAGGATACCGATGGAGGTGCCGAGCGCGGTATCCGGTCCGGTTCCGTCCGAGACCAGCGCGACCAGCAGCATCACCAGCAGCGCCGCGTACAGCACCACTTCGAACGGGGTGCGGCGATCACCCCGGGTGCCCGGCACCCGGTCCGGCCACGGGGGCAGGCGGATCGTGCCGGGCCGCAACCAGTACAGGACCGATCCCATGGGCGGGAAGAACCGGTTGTTCAACGGTCCGAATCCGCAGCCCAGGCCGAGCACTTCGAACAGCATGGTGAACAGGACGACCTTCTGGAAAACGATCGGCTCCGACCACCAGGTACCGACCGAGGTGAATCCGTCGATACCCGCCGTGGCCAGCGCGAACAACCATCCGCCGAGGATGTAGAGCCCGATCTTGCCGACGTAGCACAGGTGCAGGAGCACCGGCGTCCCGAATCCGACCTCGGCCCAGTGCCGCGCCATCGGGCGGATCTTCTCCGCCCGGGTGCCCCTGCTCCATTCGTCGAAATCGACCACCGGCAGGTTCGGCCGGAGAATGCCGAACAACCGATCTGTTCCGCCCACTGCGTTCTCGTTCCCGTATTGCCGTTCAATCAACTGATTGAAAATACTACGGCCCGGGTTCGCGGTGTCCCGGAATCGATCGATCTCCGATGGACGCGGGCCCCGCGCGGGTCGCCGCTACCGTGACAAGCGGCCCCGATCGATGCGGAACAGGCCGCACGGGCCCGACGATCGGTCAGCGGCCCCGGGACGGGAGTGGATGGTCGGGTTCCAGCGCCGGCAGGCCATCGATACTGTGCCCGTTGTCGCCGGTGATCCGGCGCGCGAACTTCTCGTCCGGCTGACCCGCGTGATGTTTGTCCAGCACGGGTCGTTCGCCGACGAATTCGTAGTAGGGAACGGCATACCCGCACGAATCGGCGATACGTTCGACCTCGATCACCACCACGGCACGCACTCCGGGGTGTTCGACACCGAAATTACCTCGCAGCGTGTCGAATTCGTCGTCGTCGGGGCGGACGACACGGCCCGTCCCGAACAGCCGCAGAATGCGGGAATTGCGGGTGAACGAACAGAACATGACGGTGATCCGGCCGTTCTCCCGCAGATGCGAGATCGTCTCCACGCCACTGCCGAACAGATCCAGGTAGGCGACGGTGTGCTCGTCGAGGATCGCGAAGGTGTCCTGATAGCCTTTCGGCGATACGTTGACGCGGCCGCCCACCGACGGCGCCGTGGCGACGAAGAACATCGCCTGCGCCCCGATGAACTGTCGCAGGGCGGCGTCGAGCTGTGCGAATTCCTTGGCCATGGATCCCCTCACGTCGGCGGGCCACCCGGTCAGCGTAGCCCCGGAACTGCCCATCACCGGAGTGACGATGCTCTCGACCGGCTCCGCTCAGGCTCGCATCCGCCGCGCCACCCGGTCCCGCTCGTCGGATATCGCGCGGCGCCGGGCGATCATGGCCTCGGCCGGGGAGCCGCCGGTGATGATCGCGTGGTGGACCGCTTCGACATCCTCGATACCTTCCCGTGCCCCCACTCCGGCCGCGGGCGTGATGGCGTGGTCCGCGTCGCCGACCAGGATCACCCGGGCCGCCGGCGCCGCGGCGGTCGACAACGCGACATTACGTGCGTTCGACACGTGGACCTGCGTTGTCGCCGCCACCAGCGGCCGGGTCACCTCGCGGACCGAGCCGGGCGCTCGGTCGACCACCTCCGCCGCCCAGCGTTCGGCCGCAACGACGCCGGTCTCGGTGATCGGCAGCGGTTCCCGCTCGATGCGCAGGAACCAGAGTGCCGCGTCGGCACCGGGCCGCCAGATATGCCCGAAGGTGGTGGCCGGGCGGGCACCCGAGGCGGATTCGGCGTGGAAATGCAGGACGAAGGGGTCGGTGGGGCATTCCACCGGTTCCGCGGTCATGCCATAGATCACGACATCGCCCGCGTACTCCGGGGTCCGATTCGGTTCGGTGCCCGCGCGGGCGACGGAGTCGATGCCGTCGGCACCGATGACGAGGTCCCGTGCGGTCACCGTGCGGCTGCCGATCCGCAGGGTGGTGTGCCCGGTCGACGGATCCACCGCGACCGCACCGATCGGGCTGCCGTAGCCGATCTCGGCACCCGCGTCGAGGGCGAACCGTTTCAGCACCGCGATCAGATCGCTGCGCAGCCAGAACCGATGCCCTTCGCTGGGACGGCGCCGCGTGACGCCGTCGTC
>JABFXT010000600.1 GCA_013361595.1 Nocardia sp.
GGCTGTCGCCGCGCACCGGCCGCCTACTCCGTTGTCGGCAGCCCCGTCCGCGAAGCTCGCCCGAAACCCGTGGCCCGGCTCCGCCGCCTCGCCGCCACGCAGCGACGGTGGTGATCACCGCGGCCGCTTTCCGGTATCCGATGACCGGTCGCCCGCCGGAGCGGCGGAGACGCCACCGCGGCCGATTCGAACGACCTGTCCCCCAGGCTATCTCGCAGCGATCACAGAACCGGGCGATCAGTTGTCCAGGCGAACGACTTCGGGGCACACTCTTAGGTGACGACGTTCGACGCGCCGATCGAACGCGGGGGCGAGGACACAGAATATGAGAATTAGGCCGCGGCAACAGCTGCTGGATCTGTGGCGGGCCGTGCTGGCCTGCTCCTACCGGGACAAGACCTGGAGCTGGGGCGGCCGGGACGGCACGAACTCGATCAGCGACGCCGAACAGTTGCTGTGCCTGCTGTATCCGGCGACCGAGCTCGAGGCGTTCGCCCTGGATCAACCCGACGATATGGCGACCGACGCCCGGCGCGCCCTCGGCCCCTTCGGGGAGGAGACCCGGATCGGCGGAGCGCTGGTCGGTCTGCTCGAGGATTATCTGGCGCGCTATACCGGCCCCGACGGCCAACCGGACTTCGCGGCCGGGTCCTATCTCCGCACGGCCGACGATCGCCGGCCCACCGACGCCCAGCTGGCACTGGATATCGTCGACTCCTACTCGATGTCGCTGAGCCTCTGTATCGCCGCGTTGCGCTTCCTGCGTGGATTCCAGCGGTTCGTCGGCGGCGAGGTCCGGCGCGAGGCCCGGCAGTTGAGCGAGCGTATTCCGCCGGTGATCGACGCGGTCGGCGTTCGCCTCACCGCGGCCATGGCCGGTCTGGTGCGCAGTTTCGTCATCCACACCCCCGAACCGAAATCCGAGGCCGGGCAGGCGATCCTGCATATGCTCAACCAGAACGACGCACCCGCCGACGAGGTGATCCGCCGGTTGTCGGCCCGGCTGGAGCGGCTGCGGGTCCAGGCGGCGAACGAGGTCCGGCTGAGTCAGGCCACCGAAGTGGATGTCGCCGACGACGAGCGACTGTTCGAATGCGGTTGGGGCTGGGGGATCGTGCGCACGGCCGAGCCCATCGAATTCGTACCCGGTGGCGCCGGGCAGGCGCCCGGCTATGCCGAACCCCGCCCCTACCTGTACTTCACCGCCGTCGCGCTGGACGGCATCATCGACCTGTCCTCGCAACGTATCCGGGAACTGGACCTGCTCACCGCAGATCAGCGCAAACTGGCCGACGCGCTGCAACTCCGATTCGAGCTGGCGCGGAACTACTGGGCGACGGTGGCCCGTTTCGGTGGTGGGCGCTGGCCGCTGGAGGACATTCCGTGGCGAACCTCCGACGGTGAGGAATCGGACTATTTCAGTCTCACCGTCACCGCCATCCTCATCCAGGACCTCGTCTACCGGGACAGCACCGAGGATCTGGCCCGGACAGTGGCCGTATTCGATCAGCTGGCGCGACGCGGCCGGATCACCAGCCGCCTCACCGCCGGGGACGCGGCCGCCGTCTTGCACTATCCAGGGGTCCGGCTGGGGCTGGCCGGTAGCGAGGACATCGGCGGCGGCCCCGCGCTGGAGTGGTATGTCCCGGATTTCGTGACGATGATGCTCAAACGCTGCCTCCAAGCGGCCCGCCTGCGCACCGACGTCGATACCCGTGATCAACTGATGGCGCTGGCCGAGGCGGCCATGGATCATCTCGCCCGGCGCGTCCAGCGCGACGGACCAGCGGCCGGACTCTGGGACGACCCGGCGGCCATCCTCGATCCGGCGCCGCCGATCCCCGACGGCCCGTCCTGGTTCGTCACCGAGCGGGTCATGGAATGCCTGGTGATCGCCTACGACACGTTCCGTGAACCGCCGCTGGCGCCCGCGACCATGGTTGCCCGCGCGGTCGATCTGCTGAGCGAGGCCGAACACCTGCTGAACCAGGAGGAGCTCGAGGTCGGCGGGGACGATCTCACCCCGAAACAGGCCGCGGTGAACCGGATCCGCCAGTCGCTGGACCGGGCTCGCGGGGTGCTGCACGAACGTCCCGGCACCGCTTACAGCCTGGCCACGCACGCTCTGATCCAGCTCGACGAACTGGCGTACGCGCGCCAGGACGCGACGCGGTGAGGTGGGCGTAGGTGCTGGTTTTCTCCACCTCCGACAAGGGCGGCACCGGACGTTCGGTGACCAGCTGCAATCTCGCGTACCGGTTATGTATGTCGGGGCGCAATGTCGCCTACGTGGACTTCGACTTCGGGTCACCCACCGCCGGGGCACTTTTCGAGATCAGCACGGTCGAGCGCGGTATCGCCGACGGCGGAGTGCACTCGTATCTGCTGGGTCAGACCGGTACGGCGGCCCGGGTCGATATCGGCACCGCCACCGACCGTCCGGAACTCAAACGGCTGGCCCCCCGCTCCGGACGGCTGGTCCTGTTTCCGGGGGACGAGGGCGGCGCCGAATTCCTCACCGCGGACGACGCGGTGGTGACCAGGTGCGCGGAATTGCTGGTCGCGCTGGAACAGGAATTCCGCGTGGTGGTGGTCGATCTGAGCGCGGGACGGTCGGTCGCGCTGGAACTCGCGCTGCAGGCGACCGCGCTCCCGCAACTGCGCCGGCGGACCGCCCGCTGGCTGATCTTCCACCGCTGGACGCGCCAGCACATCCTGGCCGCCGCCGGGCTGGTCTACGGGCCACACGGTCTCTTGCAGACCGGTGCCGCCTGCGGCCACGATCCCGACGAACTGCTCGGCTCGACCCGCTTCATCCGCACTGCCGTCCCGGCCGCCGATTCGCATCTCACCGCGCAGCGCGCGGCGCAGGCGGCATGGCTGCAGGAACAGGATGTCGCGCTGCGACGGCTGGCCACCGCCAACCGGCTCGGCTCGACCGCCGTACTGGGTGCCACGCCGATGGAGCCGATACTGCAGTGGCGTGAACAGCTCATTCTCGACAGCGATGTCAACGCGCACATCGCCAACCACGAAACCGCGCAGGCCTACACCGAACTCGCGCGGCGTCTCGTGGACGTCGCCAGCTGGGAGAGGCTCTAGATGCGGGAGAGGCAGGTCTACACCGAGGCCACCGAACAGCCCTGGGTCGCTCCGGTTCCTCTGTCACATCTGTCGATCGAGGTCGGGCACTTCTATCTGAACGACCTGCTCGGCGACCCGGAGGGGGTGCGGCAGGAGTTCCGCCGGATCGTGCCGCTCGTCGCGGCGTTCACCGAATCGGCCCGGGTCCGGTTCGGCCCGGAGGTCCGGGTCAGTACCTGCTATCTGATCGACGACTACTTCCAGCCCGATACCGATCCGGCCGAGGTGCTCGGCAAACTGCTCGCCGCCGCCGCCGAATCCGGTCTGGCCATCGACTATCTCGCACGCGAGTCGGGCTGCTGGCAGACCTCGCAGTTCGTGGACGGGGTACCGCTGGGCGAACCGATACCGGTGGCCGAGATGGTGGCCGCGCGGATCGTCGCCGAACCGGCACCACCCGACACCGGGCGCCGGCCGCCCACCGCGCAGTCCGGGTGGCTGTGCAACGGCCGCCGGTCCTCCGAACACGAACCGGCCCAGGCCATGCGCGGCCGCAACTACGAACCGCCCGAGGAGTTCGGGCGCCGCGAACACTCGATCTTCCTCGATGTGCAGTTGTGGAGCACCCAGGTCGCCGACGGCGTCGCGGTGACCCGCTGGTCGTGCTCCTTCCTGGCCGCGGTCTGGCATCTGCTGCGACTGGGGATGCTGCGGTATCACGGCGCCGCCGTGGTGGATCCGCAGCAGTGGAACGGCGAACCGTGGCCCCGCCGGTGGCAGGAGGTACCGCCGGTGGTGCAGTTGAACCCGGAGGCCGCGCCGTTCGCGGCCTACCAGACCCTGTCGATGCTGCCCAAACGCTATCTCGGAATCGAGCATGCGGTGCGGTTGGTGCTCGATCATCTCGACCTGGACGAGGATGTGCTCGCGCAGATCATCGCCGCCGGCGCCACCGAAGATCTGGTCGTGCCGCGCAAGATCAGCGAGCGGTTGTCCCATCTACTGCTCGACGGGTCCTGAGATGGCCGCGGGCACACCCCTGGTGGTCCTCGGCGAGGTACGCACCTGTCTACTACCGTCGGCTACGGCCCTCACCCGCGCCGAGGCCGGTGAACTGCTCGCACTGCTACCCGGTTGCGGGGTGCGGTGGCGGGAGCGGCCGGGCACCCTGGGCCTGTCGCCGACCACGGCAGTCGGAGTCGATTGTGATCTGCGGCTGGGTGAGCAGTCCGCCCGGATCGTCGGCACCGTCGCGACCAGCCTCGCGCTGGCCGGCGGCCGGGTACTGCAGTCCTCGGCGCGCACCCGCGTCGTCCGGTCCGCCGAGCGCCGCCGCCAGACATGGTCGCACTACATCAGTCAGAAGGGGGTCACCGAGGTCGTCACTCGTATACCCGAACGGATGACGGCCGGTAACGGCCTGGCCGACGGCTATCTCGCCGCCGCGCCCCTCCCCGGTTCGGCACCGCTGGACCTGGCGTCCATCAGTGAACGCCTGCTGGCCCGGGTGCGCGCCGATTCCCGGCTGGACCAGAGCCCGCCGGTACAGGCCGGCACCACCAGGCTGCGCTGGACCGCCCGGGTCGGCGGCAGCAGCGGCCCGGCGGCCACGCTGCACATGGACGACGATACGGTCCGCTCCGTGCGGTTGATCGTGCGCGACGAGGTGGATCTGGATGCGGCGCAACGTTTCTGCGAGGATCTGGCCGCGCACGACTGGTTGCTGACAGTGCTGGCCGATGTCCTCGACGAAGCCGACCGCTTCGCTCCGCACAGCCGCGAACGCATCGATATCCTCGCCCCCGCCCTCGAACATCTGGCCGGCCTGTGGATGCCGGGCGCGCATACCCCCCCGGTACTGCGCGCGCTCTGGAAGGATCTGCAGAACGATCCGGGTTTCTCCCGGCAGTGGAATACGCTGGTCGGGCGGTTACGCGACAATATCGCGGTGGCGACACTGTCCGCGCTGCGGCACAAGATCTTCGACGCGGAGTGGTGAGGCCGCTACATCCGGAACCATTTGCGGACCAGCAGCGCGAAGAAGACCGACATCGATACCGCACCCGTCCAGGCCTCGATCACGAACAGCACCCGTACCGCGCCGTGGAGTTCCTGGGTGTCGCCGGGGCCCGGCGGGTTGAGGAAACCGGTCACGCCCATATAGATCGTATCGGCGGGTGGCTGGACCTTGTCCAGCAGCAGCGCGACTCCGGTGAAGAGCAACATCTGCAACACCACCCAGCCCAGCAGCCACGACGGGCGATACCCGTGCCCGCACAGCAGGTAGGAGCCCTGTCCGGCCCACCGCCGGACCCCGCGCGGCAGCGCCCGCGTATTCGAGCGGGCGAGTTGCAGACCGCAACGGTCCTCGGCTTCGTCGTCCTCGTTCACCCGGTAGAGCGCCATGGCACGACGGAACGCGAGGGCCGCGTGGGAGGCCAGCCCGACTGTCGAGAGCTGCGCGCCGATCCGCTCGTATTCCTCGGCCAGCAAGGTGTTCTGCCGGGCGCTGAGCCGTAGTGGACCACGGAATTCCACCTCCGCGGCAATGAGCCCGGCGAGTACGGCGCTGGGCACCCGCCAGCCCTCCTCGTCCGCGCTCGGTGTGCGGGCCGCGCCGTAGAGATGGGGGAAAACCAGAGTGTCGGAGTGACGCCGCCGCGTACTGGGCGGGTCGTAATCGTCGAGGACCGCTTCGACATGTACCGCGAAGGAGTCCAGTGGCATCCGCTCAGGGTGCGCTACGGCATCCAGCTCGGCGGTGTAAGCCGCTGCGTGCCGGGCGATCCGGGTGGAGACCGACGCCACGAACGGCGAGATCTCGCCCATGCGGGCCAGTCTAGCGGTCAGGGATGGAGCCGGTACTCGTAGAGATCGCGGGGCTCGCCCGGCCCGAAATAGCGATCGTCGTGTTCGACGAACTCGAAACCGGCCTGTTTGAACATATTTCCGGCCGGATGGTTGTCGGGCCGGACGGTGAGATACACGGTGTCGGCGCCCAGCTCCCGGCAGACGTGCAGCGTCTGGTTCAGCAGCGCACGTCCGAAACCGGCGCCCTGATACCGCTTGGCCACCGCGAAGGTGAACAGCAGCGCGCGCCCGGATTTCTCCAGGGTCAGCGCGTAGCCGATAACGGTGCCGCCGACCTCGGCGACGAGCCATGCGGATCCGTGCAGGTCGTAGAGCTGGCGCAACATCAGGTACAGGTACGGCTCGCCGAAGACCTCGGACTCGATGGCCGCGATGTCCTCGAGGTCGGTAAAGCGGGCTTGCCGGTACACCGGTTGTGGCGCCTCCGCGATATCCATGTGCTCCCTAATGCCAGGGCATAAGCCGTCCGATACCAGACTAGAACGTCGACTCGCCGACCGCGTCAGTGTAGAGCTCGCGCAACCGTTCCGTGATGCGCCACGTTCTATCTTCGGCATACCCGCTCACCGGCGCCCGTCACATTACCGGTCACCCACCCCTTGACCTAAACAATAGTTGAGGAATCAGAGTGGTTCCCGGAACGGCGCAACTGCCGCCCGGAATCTTCTGGAGGAATCGTGGACAACGCCATCGCCGAGACGCTCGGCACCGCATCCGGTACCGGACCCCTGCGCGTCGCGGTCATCATCGGCAGCAGCCGGGACGGCCGGTTCGCACCCGCGGTCGGCGACTGGTTCCTGGCCAGGGCCGCACGCCGGCCGGATCTCGCGCCGGTCACCGTGGATATCGCCACCACCGAACTCCCCCACACGTTCGGCGCGCCGGCTCCCGTCATCGCCGAAACCCGCGAGACACTCGACGCCGCCGATGCTTTCGTGGTCGTCACTCCGGAGTACAACCACAGCTTCCCCGGCACGCTGAAGAATTTCATCGATCTGCACCATGGCGAATGGCAGGCGAAACCGGTCGGGTTCGTCAGCTACGGCGGGATCTCGGGCGGCCTGCGGGCGACCGAACATCTGCGCACGGTCTTCGCCGAACTCCACGCGGTCACCGTCCGCGACACCGTCAGTTTCCACAACCCGTGGGGGCAGCGCGACGAGACCGGCGCCCTCGTTCCCGGCACCGGGGCCGATACCGCCGCCACCGCCCTGCTCGATCAGCTCGTCTGGTGGGGCGAGGCCTTGCGCACGGCCCGCGCGACCCGCCCCTACGGCGGCCGCTGAGCCGGCCGGCGGTACCGGCCACCGGTACCGCCGAAGCTGCCGTCGCACCTGGTCATACGATGCTCCGGTGACCGAATACGACCACCTCGACACCTCGACACTGCCGCCACGCCAGCGCCGGATCCTCGCGGCGATACAGGAATGGGTGGTACGGCACGGTTATCCGCCGAATACCCGCCAGCTCGGCGACGCCGTGGGACTGCGGTCGCCGTCCTCGGTGTCGAAACATCTGAAAAGCCTCGAGGAGAAGGGATTCCTGCGGCGCGGCGACGGCGTCTCCCGGCCGATGGATATCCGGCTGTTCCTGAACGCCGGGACGGACCCGCGCCCGGACCGGGACGCCGTGGCCGTACCGGTGGTCGGCGATATCGCCGCGGGCACGCCGATCCTCGCCGACGAACATACCGACGACATCCTCACTCTGCCCCGCGAACTCGTCGGCCGCGGCACCGTGTTCGGGCTGCGGGTGCGCGGGGATTCGATGGTGGACGCCGCCATCTGCGACGGCGATATCGTGGTGGTGCGCCGCCAGCCCGACGCGCAGACCGGGGAGATCGTCGCCGCGATGCTGGACGGCGAGGCCACGGTCAAGGTGTTCCGCCGGCGGGCCGGTCATGTGTACCTGGAACCGCGCAACCCGGCCTATCAGGTGATCGACGGCGACGAGGCCGTGGTGCTGGGCAAGGTGGTGTCGGTGATGCGCCGGATGTGAACCCGGCGCCCACCGCCCGGCGGCAGACCGCCGATGGTGCATGATCGAACGATGGGAGCAGACCCGGGACCACGGGTCCCCGACAACCTCGACGATTTCCGCACCACGGCACGGGCCCGGCTCTCGGTGTTCCCGCGGATCGCGGTGCCCGATACCGAGGGGCTGCGCCGCGCCGCCGTGGTGCTGTGTGTGGTCGACACCGGTGGGTCGCTCGCGGTCCTGGTCATCAAACGCGCCTACCGGGGTCGCAATGCCGGGCAGTGGGCGCTGCCCGGGGGGCGCCTGGAACCCGGGGAGACCACACAGCAGGCCGCCCTGCGGGAGCTGCACGAGGAGCTCGGCCTGACGATCGGCCCCGGCGATGTGCTCGGCACCCTCGACGATTTCCCGGCCGCCTCGGGCTTCGCCATCACGCCCGTCGTCGCCACCCTGTCCGATCTGGAAAGCCTGCGCCCGAGCCCGGACGAGGTCCATTCGGTGCATCGCGCCGCGTTCGACCGCCTCGCCGCCGACGACGCACCACACTGGGTGCTGCGGGATTCCGCCCGGATGCACGCCGCGGGCCCGGCGGTCGACGCCCCGCCCGGGCAGCCCGGCCTGCTGCAGATGCGCCTGGGCCCGGAGATGACCATCCACGCCCCGACCGGGGCCATGCTCTGGCAGTTCCGCGAAGTCGTGTTGCTGGGCAGCGATCCGAAAGCGGCCCGAGTCGCGGATTTCGCCCAGCCCGACTGGACGCACCACTGACCGATTACCGGGGTGGGAGCACCACGACCCGCCCTGTTCTCCGGTCCTCGACACCACGGCCGCGGCGGCTGCCGTCGTAGGCGGACTCCCGGTAGCAGCGCCACTTCGGGGGGATGGTTGAGGACCGGGTCGTAGAAATCGGTCCGGTGCTCGCCCGGATCCGCCGCACGCAGGACCAGCCGGCCCGCCGTGCGTCGCCCGGTCCCGAACCCGGCGACGGATACGGTGTATCCGGCGCGATGCGCGTGCACATAGCGCGCCAGCGCGGGCAGCGACGTGGTGGCGGGTAGCCCGGGGTCCGGTTCCGCGAGAACCCAGAGCGGGCCGGAATCGGCCCATCGGTAGGGCAGCAGACTCCCGAACCGCGCGCTGTCCCAACCACGGGCCACCGTGAGGGACAGCCGAGCGGCCATATTCTGTCCGGTGGTCGCCAGCGCGAAATCCCAGGGCCGCTCGTCGCGGTCGAGCACCCGGAAGGCGAGGCCGAGCACATCCGGAACACCGCCCGGTGTACCCACGCCCTTGGACAACCGCGCGAGAGTGGCGCGCTCACCCGCCCCGAAGAGTGGCTCGAACTCGGGTTCGGCGTGGAAGCGGCCGGTCAGCCGGACCCCGAGCGGGTGGAAGAAACGAGCGTGCCGCAGCCGTGCTCCGGCATCGAAGGCGCCGCGTACCAGCATCGGCAGCGGGTTCGCCGGCAGTTGTCCGGTCATGGTAGGACTCCCTTCGTCGCGTCCCGTCGGTCGAGCAGCGATAGTGAAGCGGCTACCCCGATGAACCGGAACCACACCCCCTATCGCACGAGATGGCGCCGCCGCCCCGCCCGATTCAGGCCGCCTCAACCCGCCAGGATCTGCGGTGAGAGCGCCTTGAGCATGGCATTGGTCCAGCGCAGCTGACGCTGGGTACGTGGACGGCAGTGCTCGGCCAGTTCTAGCAGTTCCGGCTCCCGTGCCGCCTGCGCACCCTGCGCGAGCAGTTCCCAGTCCACCGCGACCCCCGCGGCCAGCTGATGCAACCGGCGCAGATCCCGCAACAGTCGTACGCCCGGATCCAGGGTCCGGCCGCCGGCCCCGCGCAGCCGCGGCC
>JABFXT010000826.1 GCA_013361595.1 Nocardia sp.
CAATTCGCCCCGGGTGCGTTCGCGCCGGAACCGCCAGCCGCCGAGCCGGAACTCGCCGGGCTCGTCGACGAGGGCATACGGTTCGGACGGTCCGGCACCGAACCCCACATCGGCCAGCCACCCGCGGTCGTCGTCGGCGACGGTGACCCGCAGCAGCGCGTGGGTGGCCGGACGCAGACCGCCCGACCCCATGGTGACCCGGCCGGACAGCCCGGTGACGCCGAACCCGAATCGTTCCAGGGCCGCCGCGAACACAGTCACGTTCTCGTAGCAGTATCCCCCGCGCCGCCGCCGGATCAGTTTGTCCTGGAGGGTTTCCAGATCCAGCGGAACCGGCCGCCCCAGCACCGCCTCCAGGTTCTCGAACGGTACGGCGGTGGTGTGCGCGGCGACCAGATCGCGCAGCACGGCCAAGGTCGGCGTGCGCGGGCCGGTATATCCGATCCGCGCCAGATACCCGTCCAGATCCAATGCGTCGCCGTTCCAGTGATGGGCAGCATCCGCGGGCTTCGACATCAGCATCCTCTTTCGTCCGGGTCCGAAACGAGCAACCGCGCGAACCCCGCGGATGTTCCGCACCGCCGGTGCACTACATATCGAGGCCGAGGTCGAGTACTCGGACCGAATGGGTCAGGGCCCCGACCGCCAGGAAATCGACCCCGGTCCGGGCATAACCGGCGGCCATGTCGAGAGTGAGGCCGCCGGAGGATTCCAGCTTCGTGCCCGGAGCGGTGGCGTTGCGGCGCTGGACCGCGGCCTGGGTCTGCCAGAGCGGGAAGTTGTCCAGCAGGACCAGCTGGACGTCCTCACCGAGTACCGCGTCGAGCTGGTCGAGATCGTCGACCTCGACCTCGCAGTCGATATCCGGCGCGGCGGTGCGCACGGCGCGTAGCGCCTCGACCACCGATCCCGCGGCGGCGACATGGTTGTCCTTGATCAGGGCGGCGTCACCCAGGCCCATCCGGTGGTTCACCCCGCCACCGGCCCGGACCGCGTACTTCTGCAGGCCGCGCAGTCCCGGCAGCGTCTTGCGGCTGTCCCGGATCCGGCAGCCGGTGCCGTCGACCGCGTCCACCCAGGCGGCGGTGGCGGTGGCGATTCCGGACAGGTGGCACATGAGGTTGAGCATGGTGCGTTCGGCGGTGAGCAGACCACGGGTCGGCGCGACCAAGCCCAGGACCGTCTCGCCGGGAGCGATCCGGGTGCCGTCGGGAACCCGGTCGGTGACCTCGTAACTTCCGGCCCCGATCACCTCGTCGAGAACGAGGAGACCGATATCGATACCGGCGACCGTCCCCGGCTGCCGGGCCACCACCGCCGCCTTCACCACCGCGTCCGCGGGGACGGTGGCCGTGGTGGTGATATCGGGCCCGTAGCGCAGATCTTCGTCCAGTGCCGTACGGATGACACCACGCACTTCGTCGAGATCCAGACCGGGATCCAATGTCATTGCCTTCTCCTCGTTTCCGATTCGCCTCGGGCGGGTCCGTGGGGGCGGCCCCGGTCGGACGACGGGCCGGTGGCGGGTGCGGGCGTCCTGGTTTTCACGACGGCGCCGTCAGTGTGGTGGGTTCGGTGACCACTCGTGGCGCGCCTCGATCGTCGAGTCGCAGCACGGTCGGATGGGCCGCGCTCGTCACCACCCGCGGATGATCCGAGCGGGTATGGCAACCGCGGCTCTCGGTTCGTACCCGCGCCGCCAGCAGCAGCGCCCGCGCCGTCACGGTGAGGGCGGCGTCCTCGAATCGGGCCACGAGATCGCGGGCGGCGGTGGCGGCACTCGTCCCGGGTGTCGCCGCACCGGGTACGGACTCGAGCGCCCGCGCCGCTCGCGCGAGACCGGTACCGTCCCGGACGACCGACGCGTGATCGGTCATGGTCCGCTGGAGGACGGTCCGGTCGACCGCCGGGCGGATCGTCGCCGATCCCACCGCCACGTTCGCGGGGTCTCCGAGACGCTCCAGGGCCGCGAGCCCGGCTCGCTCGCCCATCACCAGGCCTTCGAGCAGGCTGTTGGAGGCCAGGCGGTTGGCGCCGTGCAACCCGGTGCGCGCGACCTCCCCGGCCGCGTAGAGCCCGGGTACCCCGGTGCGTCCGTGCAGATCGGTGCGGATACCGCCGCACTGATAGTGCGCCGCGGGGGCCACGGGTATCAGTTCCCGACGCGGATCGATTCCCGCGGCGCGACATGACATGGTGATGGTCGGAAAACGCCGGGTGAATTCGGGGACGTCCCGGGCATCCAGGTACACATGATCGTCGCCGAGCAGCCGCATCCGGGCCGCGATGGCCCGTGACACCACATCCCGCGGCGCCAGATCGCCACGCGGATGCACACCCGCGGTCACCGAATCGCCCCGCGAATCCACCAGCCGCGCACCTTCACCGCGCACCGCCTCGCTGATCAGCGGCTGCCTTCCGAAACCGTCGGGCGTGTAGAGAACGGTGGGGTGGAACTGCACGAATTCCAGATCGGCCACCCCCGCGCCGGCCCACAGTGCCAGCGCGACGCCGTCGGCGGTGGCGCCGGCCGGATTGGTGCTCAGCGCGTACAACTGGCCGAACCCGCCGGTGGCGAGCAGCACCGCGGGCGCGTGCACCGCACCGACACCCCGATCCGAGACCGCGAGGACGCCCTGGACACCGGTGGCATCGGTGACGACCTCGAGTACCGCCGTGCCGAACAGCACGGGCAACCCGGCTGCCGACAGCGCCCGCTGCACCTCCGCACCGGTGGCATCGCCCCCGGCATGGATGATGCGGCGGGTACTGTGCCCGCCTTCCCGGGTCCGCGAGACCTCCCCGTCCCGGCCGAGGTCGAATACCGCGCCGAGGTCGGTGAGGGCGGCCAC
>JABFXT010000779.1 GCA_013361595.1 Nocardia sp.
CCAGTACCTCGTCCTCGCCGGGCCAGCCCTCCGAGAGGGGAGCCAGCATTCCGCCGGCCACCCAGGAGGCGCCGGTGCCCACGGCCGGATCGAACAGGGTGACCGTCCAGCCCGCCTCGGCGGCCCGCCAGGCCACGGCCAGTCCGATCACGCCGCCGCCGACGACGGCCAGTGTCGAGCCGGTGGCCGGTTCGCTCACCTGTGCCACCTCCTCGGGGTGCTGTCGTGGGGTCGCATCGCGTCGGCGGAACCGCCGGATCGGTGGAGGAGCGTCCGGCCGGCTCGCGCCGGTCCGGTCCGGTTCGCCGCCCGCGCCGCGCGCGCGGATGTTCGCACTACGTTCCACCTCCTGCAACTTCTCCACGTTAGCGCGGTTACCGTGGCTGTTGTGCAACCGTCCTCCCCTCGCCGACCGCTGCCCCCGCGCGACCGTCTCACGACGGCTCGGCTCTACCTGTGCACCGATGCCCGCCGGGAGAAGGGGGATCTGGCCGAGTTCGCGGAAGCGGCGCTGGCCGGTGGTGTCGATATCGTCCAGCTGCGCGACAAGGGGTCGCCCGGAGAGCGGCAGTTCGGTCCGCTCGAAGCCAAGGGTGAGCTCGCGGCCCTCGCCGAGCTGAAGGCCGCGACCCGTCGGCACGGGGCGCTGCTGGCGGTGAACGATCGCGCCGATATCGCGCTGGCGGCGGGTGCGGATGTCCTGCACCTGGGTCAGCACGACCTGCCACCCTGGTACGCCCGCAAGATCCTCGGACCGGATGTGGTGATCGGGCGGTCCACGCACGACCGGGAACAGGCCCGGCTGGCCGCGGCCGACGAGAACATCGATTACTTCTGCACCGGTCCGGTGTGGGCCACGCCCACCAAACCCGGACGTACGCCCGCGGGGCTCGAGTTGGTGCGCGAAACCGCGGCGGCCGAGCCGAGCCGGCCATGGTTCGCCATCGGCGGTATCGACGGTGTGACCCTCGCCGAAGTTCTGGCCGCGGGCGCCGAGCGGGTCGTCGTGGTGCGTGCGATCACCGCCGCCGACGATCCCGAGGCCGCCGCGCGTGATCTGAAGACCGCCCTGCTGCAGGCCGGCTGAACACGGCGGAACCGGAAGCCACCGCCGAAGCCTCCAGCCGAGCCGCACTTTTCCGCCGCACTGCCCAGCCATGACAATCGTCATGGCTGTTCAGTGACAGTGGGTAGGGGGATCGGGCCGCCGCGCGGGAGACCGTGGAGTCATGAAATCGACAGTGACGAACGCGCCGGCGGCGGCACCGGCCGGTTCCGATACGCCCGGCCCGGCGGCGATCGAACTACGCGGTCTGCGTAAAGGATTCCGGGTACCGGGCGGCGGCGAGATCCGGGCCGTCGACGGACTGGACCTCATGGTCGCGCCCGGGGAGATAGTCGCCTTCCTCGGGCCCAACGGCGCGGGCAAGACCACCACCCTGGACATGGTGCTGGGCCTGGCCGCGCCGGATTCCGGGACCGCACGGGTCTTCGGTATGGATCCGGCACGGGCCGTGGCGGCGGGCCGTATCGCGGCGGTCCTGCAATCGGGCGGTCTGCTGCCCGATCTGACCGTCACCGAAACCGTCCGGCTGGTGGCGAGTCTGCACGCGCGGCCGCGGCCGGTGGACGAAGTGCTGGCCCGGGCCGGGCTCACCGAGATCGGCGGGCGCCGAGTGGGTAAATGCTCCGGCGGGCAGCAGCAACGGTTGCGGTTCGCGCTGGCGCTGCTGCCCGACCCCGACCTCATCGTGCTCGACGAGCCGACCACCGGGATGGATGTGGAAGGACGCCGGGAGTTCTGGAGCGCGATGCGCGAGGATTCCCGGCGCGGCCGCACGGTCGTCTTCGCGACCCACTACCTGGACGAGGCCGATACCTACGCCGACCGCATCGTGCTGGTGCGAGCCGGCCGGGTGGTGGCCGACGGAACCGCCGCTGAGATCAAGAACCTGGCCGCGGGCCGTACGGTCGCCGCCACCCTGCCCGGTGCCGAGCCGGCCCGGCTGCTGGCCGTGCCCGGAGTCGACGATATCGAACTGGCCGGTGAGCGAATCCTGGTGCACACCCGGGATTCCGACACGCTGGCCCGCTATCTGCTCACCGAGACCCCCGCCGTGGATATCGAGATCACCTCGCACAACCTCGAATCCGCGTTCCTCGCCCTCACCACCGGAGATCACCGATGACCACTCTCGACGCGCGCACCTCCCTTTCCGCAGGCCGCTTCCCCGGCGGGTTCCGGTTCGGTTTCCTGCGAATGGAGTTGATCCGGCTGCTGCGCAATCGACGCACCCTGCTGGTCACCCTGATCATGCCGCCGGTGTTCTTCGCCATCTTCGGGTTGCAATCCGATTTCCGGGAGCAATCCTTCGGATCGGGGAACATGACCGGATACGTCATGGTGTCACTGGCCGTCTACGGCGCCATGGTGGCGACCACCAGCGGTGGCGCGATGGTGGCGATCGAACGAGCGCAGGGCTGGAGCCGGCAGTTGCGGCTGACCCCGCTGCGCCCGATCTCCTATATCGCCACGAAAGCTGTTGGCGCGATGGTGCTGGGACTGCTCTCGGTGGCGGTGGTCTTCGCCGTGGGCGCCGTGGTCGGGGCCCGGCTCACAGTGACAGCGTGGGTGTTCTGTTTCCTGCTGGCGTGGGCGTCCTCGCTGGTCTTCGCGGCCTTCGGACTGTTCATCGGATACCTGCTGCCGTCGGAGAACGTGATGCAGTTGCTCGGTCCGGCGCTGGCCGCGCTGTCGTTCGGCGGCGGGCTGTTCATTCCGCTGCACGGCTGGTTCGGCAGCGTTTCCGCAGTACTGCCCACCAATGGGGTGGCGACCCTGGTCCGGAT
>JABFXT010000330.1 GCA_013361595.1 Nocardia sp.
CGATGTGGATCTGGTGCAGTCGCAGCTGCGGATCGCGGCTGGGGAGAGCCTGGCCGACCTGGGTTTGAGCCAGGACACGGTGACCATCCGGGGCGCGGCGTTGCAGTGCCGGATCACCACCGAGGACCCGGCCAACGGTTTCCGTCCCGATACCGGCCGCATCACCGCGTACCGCACCCCGGGCGGCGCCGGTATCCGGCTCGACGGTGGCGCCAACCTCGGCGCCGAGATCGGCGCCTACTTCGATTCCATGCTGGTGAAACTCACCTGCCGCGGCCGTGATTTCCCGGCCGCGGTGGCTCGGGCACGGCGCGCGCTGATGGAGTTCCGTATCCGCGGGGTCACCACCAATATCCCGTTCCTGCTCGCCGTGCTCGACGACGAGGATTTCACCGCGGGCCGGATCACCACCTCGTTCATCGACGAACGCCCGGAACTGCTGGCCACTCGCGAGCCCGCCGACCGCGGCACCAAGATCCTGAACTATCTGGCCGATGTCACGGTCAACAAACCGCACGGTGCCCGGCCGACCGCGGTGTACCCGCACGACAAACTGCCCGCGATCGACCTGTCGGTGCCGCCGCCGGACGGTTCGCGGCAGAAACTGCTGACGCTGGGCCCCGAGGGTTTCGCCCGGGCGCTGCGGGAACAGAAGGCCGTCGGGGTCACCGACACCACCTTCCGCGATGCCCATCAGTCCCTGCTGGCGACCCGGGTGCGCACCAACGGCCTGCTCGATGTGGCCGGGCACGTGGCACGGCTGACCCCGGAACTGCTGTCGATCGAGGCGTGGGGCGGGGCGACCTACGATGTGGCGCTGCGCTTCCTGTACGAGGATCCGTGGGAGCGGCTGGCCGCGCTGCGCGAGGCGATCCCGAACATCTGCCTGCAGATGCTGCTGCGCGGCCGCAACACCGTCGGCTACACCCCCTACCCGGAGCGGGTCACCCGGGCGTTCGTGGCCGAGGCCACCGATACCGGCATCGATATCTTCCGCATCTTCGACGCGCTGAACAATGTGGACCAGATGCGCCCGGCCATCGACGCGGTCCGCGAAACCGGCACCGCGATCGCCGAAGTGGCACTCAGCTACACCGGTGATCTCGCCGACCCGGACGAAAAGCTCTACACCCTGGACTACTACCTCAAACTGGCCGAACAGATCGTCGACGCGGGCGCGCACGTGCTGGCGATCAAGGATATGGCCGGCCTGTTGCGGGCGCCGGCCGCGGTGAAACTGGTGACCGCGCTGCGCAGTAATTTCGATCTGCCGGTCCATGTGCACACCCACGACACCCCCGGCGGGCAGCTGGCCACCTATCTCGCCGCCTGGCAGGCGGGCGCGGACGCGGTCGACGGCGCCTCGGCCGCGATGGCCGGAACCACCAGTCAGCCCGCCCTCTCGGCGATCGTGGCCGCCGCCGCGCACAGCGAATACGACACCGGGCTGAACCTGCGCAATGTCTGCGATCTCGAGCCCTACTGGGAGGCGTTGCGCAAGGTGTACGCGCCGTTCGAGTCCGGGCTGCCCGCGCCCACCGGTCGCGTCTACACCCACGAGATCCCCGGCGGTCAGCTGTCGAATCTGCGGCAGCAGGCCATCGCGCTGGGACTGGGCGACCGGTTCGAGGACGTGGAAGCGAAATACGCGGCCGCGGACCGGCTGCTGGGTCGGCTCATCAAGGTGACCCCGTCCTCCAAGGTCGTCGGTGATCTCGCGCTGTCGCTGGTGGGCTCCGGGACCGATATCGAGGATTTCGCCGCCGACCCGGGCCGGTTCGACATCCCCGATTCGGTGATCGGTTTCCTGCGCGGTGAACTCGGCACCCCGGCCGGCGGCTGGCCCGAACCGTTCCGGGAGCGGGCGCTGGCCGGACGCAGTGCCGCCAAACCCGTGGTGGAACTGTCCGCCGCGGACGAAGCCGGCCTGGCCGGTACCTCCGGCGAACGGCGCGCGACCCTGAACCGGCTGCTGTTCCCCGGCCCCACCGCGGAATTCCTGGCCCACCGGGAGAAGTACGGCGATACCACCGGCCTGTCGGCCAACCAGTTCTTCTACGGTCTGCGGCACGGCGAGGAACACCGCGTCCAGCTGGAGAAGGGTGTCATCCTGCTCATCGGCCTGGAAGCGATCGCCGAACCCGACGAGCGCGGTATGCGCACAGTGATGTGCATCCTCAACGGCCAGCTGCGCCCGGTCTCGGTGCGCGACCGTTCCATCGCCAGCGAGATCCCGGCGGCGGAGAAGGCGGACAAGAACAATCCGCACCATATCGCGGCGCCCTTCGCCGGTGTGGTCACCCTGACCGTGGCCGAAGGGGAAACCGTGGCCTCGGGCGACACCATCGGCACCATCGAGGCCATGAAGATGGAGGCCGCCATCACCGCCCCGCGCGGCGGCGTGGTGGGCCGGGTCGCCATCGCGCAGGTGCAGCAGGTCGAAGGCGGTGATCTGCTCGTCGAGCTGGGCGAGCGTGACTCCGAATGACCCGGATCGTCGCCGGAACAGCCGGTGGGCGGCGCCTGAAGGTACCGCCCGCCGGGACCAGGCCCACCTCCGATCGGGTGCGGGAGGCGTTGTTCTCCTCGATCGAGGCCCGGATGGATCTCGCCGGTGCACGGGTGCTCGACCTGTACGCCGGCTCCGGTGCGCTCGGATTGGAAGCGCTGTCCCGGGGCGCCGCGGCCGCACTACTGGTCGAATCCGACCGGCGGGCCGCCGCAGTACTACGCGCCAATATCGCCGAACTCGGGTTCGGTGACGCGCAGGTGCGGATCGGCACGGTGGCCCAGGTGCTCGGGCACGGTGCCGCCGATGCCTACGACCTCGTTTTCGCCGATCCACCC
>JABFXT010000874.1 GCA_013361595.1 Nocardia sp.
GGATGCTCGGCCGCGATCCCTGGGCGGACGCGGTCGCACTGCACCGGGAGATCGCCTACGTTCCCGGCGATGTGACCCTGTGGCCGTCGCTGAGCGGCGGCGAGACCATCGACCTGCTGGCCTCGATGCGCGGCGGTCTGGATACCGCGCGGCGCGCCGAACTGATCGAACGTTACGAACTCGATCCGCGGAAGAAGGCGCGCACCTACTCCAAGGGCAACCGGCAGAAGGTCGCGCTGGTCTCGGCCTTCTCCTCCAACGCCCGGTTGCTGCTGCTGGACGAGCCGACTTCGGGCCTGGACCCGCTGATGGAGCAGGTATTCCGGGAATGCGTCGCCGAGGCGGCCGAGCGGGGTGCGACCGTGCTGCTGTCCAGTCACATCCTGTCGGAGGTGGAGGCGCTGTGTGAACGGGTCACCATCATCCGGTCCGGGCGCACGGTGGAGAGCGGGACGCTGTCGTCCATGCGACACCTGAGCCGTACCTCCATCACCGCGGAACTCACCGGCGATCCCGGTGATATCGCGGCGATCCCGGGGGTGGCCGATTTCAGCATGGACGACCACACCCTCCGCTGCCAGGTCGACGGCGAACATCTCGCCGAACTCATCCGCGTGCTCGGCGATACCGGCGTCAGCAGCCTGACCAGCCGGCCGCCGACCCTGGAAGAACTGTTCATGCGCCACTACTCGGTCAACGACCGGGAGGCCGGCGAACTCGAGGGAGCCTGGAAATGACGACAGCTGTCGCCGGAGCACGGCACAGCGTGCTCGACTACCGGCCGGGCCGCACTGGATTCACCGGAACCGCCCGGTTGCTGCGCCTGTATCTGCGTCGCGACCGGATCGTGGCGCCGCTGTGGATTCTGCTGCTGTCCCTACCGCTCGGTGCGGTCTATGTGGCCAGTATCGAATCGGTGTACCCCACCGAGGCCGACCGTGCCTCGTTCGCCGCCACCATTCTGGCCAGTCCCGCACAGCTGGCGATGTACGGGCCGATCTACAACACCTCGATCGGCGCGGTGGGTATCTGGAAAGCCGGGATGTTCCACACCCTGATCGCGGTGGCCACCATCCTCACGATCATCCGGCACACACGGGCCGAGGAAGAGACCGGGCGCAGCGAGATCCTGGCCTCCACCTCCGTGGGCCGCTATGCGAATCTGACGGCTGCGCTGCTGCTGGCCGTCTGCGGCTCGGTGCTCACGGGTCTGCTCGGCGCGGTGAGCCTGACCGCGGCCGATGTCCCGGCGAGCGGTTCGCTGGCCTTCGGGCTCGCGCTGGCCGGATCCGGCACGGTGTTCGCGGCCGTGGCCGCGGTCACGGCGCAGGTCTGCACCGGCGCCCGGCTGGCCCGGGGGCTGGCCTTCGCGGTGCTCGCGATCACCTTCACGCTCCGGGCGATCGGCGACGCCCGGGCGGGAGCGGGCCCGGTGAGTCCGCTGACCTGGCTGTCGCCGCAGGGATGGTCGCTACAGATCCGCCCGTACGCCGGTGACCGCTGGTGGGTGCTGCTGTTGCATCTCGTCCTGCTGGTGGTGCTGGTAACGGTCGCGTACGCCCTGTTGCGCCACCGCGACGTCGGGGCGGGGCTCATCGCGGAACGACTGGGCGCACCGGCTGCGGGTGCGGACCTGGCCGGACCGTTCGGCCTGGCCGTGCGGTTGCAGCGCGGCACACTGCTGGCCTGGTCGATCGGTGTCGGGCTCTACGGCCTGGTGATCGGCAGCGTGGTGGCGGGTATCGGGGACAGCTTCGCCGAGAACGAGACATTGCGCAATCTGATCACCCGGATGGGCGGTTCGGAGTCGATCGAGGATTCGTTCATCTCCTACGCCTTCACGATGCTGGGGGTCGCGGGTGCCGCCTACGCTGTCTCGGCCACGCTGCGACTGTTCAGCGAAGAGAACGGGCATCAGGCCGAGTCGGTGCTCAGCGGTGCCGTCGGCCGGCTGCGCTGGGCCGCGTCCCATCTGGCGTTCTCGCTCGGCGGCCCCGTGGTGATCATGTCGACCGCCGGACTGCTCGGTGGCCTCGCCTACGGCATCGCCAAGGACGATATCGGTGGCGAACTGCCCGGAGTCGTGGGCGCGGCGCTGGTCCAGCTGCCGGCGATCTGGTTCTTCGCCGGCGTGACGCTGGCGCTGTTCGGGCTCGTACCACGCTGGACACCGGTGGCGTGGGGTCTGCTGACCGCCGCCATCGCCGTTTTCCTGCTGGGTTCGTTCTCCGGCGCGCCGCAGTGGTTCCGTGATCTGGAACCGTTCAGTCACGCACCGAAGGTGCCGGGGTCCGAGTTCAGCGCGACTCCGGTCGTCGCGGTCACGGTGATAGCCGCGAAACTGCTCGCGGCCGGGCTCGCCGGTATGCGCGGTCGCGATATCCGCTGATCGTTCGCCATCCGATGTGTCCCCTTTCACCGAGAGGGGGCACATCGGTGTCCGGGCCGGTCAGACCCAGGTGCCCTTGCCGACCGTGACCACCCCGCCGTTGCTGATGGCGAAACGGGACCGGTCGCGCTCCAGATCCACGCCGATGATCTCCCCCTCGGAGACCATCACGTTCTTGTCCAGGATCGCGCGCCGGACCACCGCGCCGCGGCCGATCCGGACCCCGGGCATCAACACACTGCCCTCGACGGTCGCGCCGTCGTCGACCACCACATTGGCGCTCAACACCGAATTGCGCACCGTCGCCGCCGACAGGATGCTGCCCGCCCCCACGATCGATTCCTGGGCCAGCCCGCCCCGCGCGAATTTCGCCGGCGGCAGGTTCTCCGCGGCGCCCCGGATGGGCCAGTGCCGGTTGTACAGGTTGAACACCGGATTCACCGACACCAGATCCATATGCGCCTCGTAGAAGGCATCGATGGTGCCGACATCGCGCCAGTAGCCGCGGTCGCGATCGGTGGCACCGGGCACCTCGTTGTCGGCGAAATCGTAGACCGCTGCCTGGCTCGCGGAGACCAGGTTCGGAATGATGTCGCCGCCCATATCGTGGTCGGAATCGGAATCCTCGGCGTCGGCCTTGATCGAGTCCACCAGCACCTTGGTGGTGAACACATAGTTGCCCATCGAGGCGAAGGTCGAATTCGGGTCGTCGGGGATGCCGGGCGGATGGCTCGGCTTTTCCAGAAAACCGATGATGCGACCGGATTCGTCGGAATCTATACAGCCGAAAGCGCCCGCCTCGCTACGAGGTACCCGGATACCGGCCACGGTCACCCCGGCGCCGGAATCGATGTGATGGGCCACCATCTGTTCCGGGTCCATCCGGTAGACGTGGTCGGCGCCGAACACCACGATGTAATCCGGGTCCTCGTCGTAGATGAGATTCAGCGATTGCATGATCGCGTCGGCGCTGCCGGTGTACCAGCGCGGACCGAGCCGTTGCTGCGCGGGGACCGGCGTGATGTATTCACCGGCGAATCCGGACAGGCGCCAGGTCTGCGAGATATGCCGGTCCAGCGAATGCGATTTGTACTGGGTGAGCACACAGATCCGAAGGAAGCCGGCATTGACGAGATTACTGAGCACGAAGTCGATGAGGCGATAGGCGCCGCCGAACGGGACGGCCGGTTTGGCCCGGTCGGCAGTCAGCGGAAAGAGTCGCTTGCCCTCGCCACCGGCGAGCACGATTCCTAGTACGTGCGGCTGGCTCCTCACAGTGCCAAACTACCGAACGAGGTGGTCGGCGGGCATCGACCGCCCGGCGGCTACCGTGAATTCGTGAGTTCCGGTTCCAGCGCCGCGGCCGAGTCGTCCGCAGTCGATGAGCTACGGGTGGCGATGCTGACCCGAGAGTTTCCACCCGAGGTCTATGGGGGCGCGGGTGTCCATGTCACCGAACTGGTGACGCGGCTGCGGCGGATGAGCGCGGTGACCGTGCACTGTATGGGTGCGCCCCGCGACGATGCCCACGTGCACGACCCCGATCGGGCTCTCGACGGCGCGAATCCCGCGCTGCGGATGATGTCGGCGCAGCTACGGATGGCCGATTCGGTCGGCGCCGTGGACGTGGTCCATTCACATACCTGGTACTCGGGGTTGGCCGGCCATCTGGCCGCCACGCTGTACGGGATCCCCCATGTGGTCACCACGCATTCCCTGGAGCCGCGCCGCCCGTGGAAGGCCGAACAGCTGGGTGGCGGCTATCGGCTCTCGTCCTGGTCGGAACTCAATGCGCTGGAGCACGCCGACGCCGTGATCGCGGTGAGCGACTGGATGCGCGCGGACGTACTGGACGCGTATCCCGCGCTGGACCCGACGCGGGTGCACGTCGTGCGCAACGGGATCGACCCCGGGATCTGGCATCCCGGTCCACCGGCACCCGGCACCCGCCGGATTCTCGACGAACTCGGCGTGGCCGCGGATCGGCCGCTGGCCGTGTTCGTCGGCCGGATCACCCGGCAGAAAGGAGTCGGCCACCTGCTGGCGGCGGCGCGCGATATCGACCCGGAGATCCAGCTCGTGCTGTGTGCGGGCGCCCCGGACACCCCGGCACTGGAAGCGGAGGTCGCGGCGGCGGTGGCCGGGCTGCACCGCCGCCGGGGCAATGTGTTCTGGGTCCGGGAAATGCTGCCCACCGAACAGATACGGCAGTTGCTGGCGGCTGCCACGGTATTCGTCTGCCCTTCGGTCTACGAGCCGCTCGGAATCGTGAACCTCGAGGCCATGGCGTGTTCGACCGCGGTGATCGCCTCGGATGTCGGTGGGATACCCGAGGTGGTGGCCGACGGGCGAACCGGCCGCCTGGTGCATTTCGCGGCGGGGAAGACCGATACCTACGAACGCGATCTGGCGGCCGCGATCAATGAGCTGGCGGTCGACCGGGCAGCGGCGGCCGATCTGGGCGCGGCCGGTCGACGACGCGCCCAGGCCGAATTCGACTGGCACCGGATCGCCGAACAGACTTTGGCCGTGTACCGCACTGTCTGCAAACGCTGAGCCCGGCGGCCGTGCTCAGGCCGAGGACGAACCCGAGGTGATGTCGTCGGCGAGCGGGGCCACCGCCGCGATGATCTGAGCGACGGTCTCCTCGCCGACGCCGGCCGCGGTCAGCGAATCCGTCAGATGACCGGCGACCAAGCCGAAATGACGCGAGGTGATTCCGCGCCCCTGATGCACCTGTTTCATCGGCGCACCCGTATAGGGTTCGGGTCCGCCGAGTGCCGCCGCGAAGAATTCGACCTGTTTACCTCGGAGCCGGGACATATTCGTCCCGCTGAAGAAACCGGCCAGTTCCTCGTCGGCGAGGACCCGGGTGTAGAAATCGGCGACAACCGCTTCGAGCGCCTCGTGGCCGCCGATCTGCTCGTAGATGGTGGTCGTGGTGGTGTCTTTCCGTTTGCCGAATGTCGGTATCCGCATACATCCAGCACATCAGGGCGGTGTTACCCGGTGATCAGGTCGGCGTCGCGAGTGGATTGCTCTGTGTACCAGCGTGATTGCCCCGTTCTCACCGCGGCCGTGCGCGATCGGTGAGGTCAGGTGGGTAGATAGGTCCCCACGGTGACCGAGGCGGTGACCTCGACCGATTCCGGAAGGCGGGCGATCCGTTCGCCGGCCGAGTCCGCGTGGTGCGCGGACGGGCCCATCGCCACCAGGTTCGCGATATCGGCGCGGGGGAGGGTCATCGGGTATTCGATCGTCCGATGTTCGGCGCGGACGAACCGGCCGTCCAGGGCGGCGGCGAGACGCCGGTCCTTCTCCGGATCGACGGTGACCATACCGATCGGCTCGATCAGTTCGGCGAGATGGGCGACGGTGGGTGTGACGACGATATAGCGGCCGCCGGGGGCCAGTATTCGCGAGACCGCGGCGGGATTCCGGGGGGCGAACACGGATAACACGGCGGTGAGTGTGCGGTCCCGGATCGGCAGGCCGCGCCAGGCATCGGCCACCACCGCCGCCGCACGCGGATGGACGCGGGCGCATCGGCGCCCGGCGGGTTTGGCGATATCCAATCCGATACCGCGGGCGGCCGGAAAGGCGTCGAGAACGCGTGCCAGATAGTAGCCGGTACCCGCACCGATATCCGCGAGGATTTCCGGGGCGTCCGGATCGTATCCGGTCGTCGCGGCCGTAGCGATCGCGTCGGCTACCGGCTCGAAATATCCGGCACCTTGAAAAGCGGCTCGCGCATCGAGCATGGCGGCGGTATCGCCCGTCGCTTTGGTGGCGGCACCGGTGAGCAGGCTGACATAGCCCTGCCGGGCGATATCGAAACTGTGCCCGTGCGCGCAGCGCAGCGTTCCTGCCGCCGACGCCAAGCCGCGGTCGCATTCGGGGCAGCTCAGTACCTCGGCGACCGCGGCGAGCGCCGACTGTTCGGCTACCTGTTCAGCTGGTGACACTCTTCAATTCGTCACCGAGTGCTGCGGCTTCGTCGGGCGTGAGTTCTACGACCAGACGCCCGCCACCCTCGAGTGGGACCCGCATGACGATCCCACGGCCTTCCTTGGTTGCCTCGAGGGGACCGTCCCCGGTACGGGGCTTCATGGCCGCCATCCTCTGCTCCCTCCAGATCTGCGCTGTATGCTGCGCACTTGCTCGGAACTCCAGTTGTCACCAACCGGGCGGTCCGTCGGCTGAGACGACGGACCGCACTCGATCCATTCTTCCCTATCGCATGAGATGACGGACACTCGACGTCCAAATGTGATCGGTCAGCCGACCGCGGCCTGCCGGGTATCGACCCAGCATTCGGCCAGGTGGTCGTCGACCATGCCGGTGGCCTGCATCAGCGCGTACGCGGTGGTCGGCCCGACGAAACGGAAACCGCGACGCTTCAATTCTTTTGCCAGTGCGATGGATTCGGGTGTCGTCGCCGGGATATCGGACAAAGCATGTGGCCGTGGGCGCGTCGGTGGCGCGAACGACCACAGCAATTCGTCGAGGCCGATATCCAGATCGCGCGCGACTTTCGCATTGGCGATACATGCGTCTATTTTGGCGCGATTGCGCACAATTGCGGCGTCGGCGAGTAGGCGCTCCCGATCCGTGTCGTCGAACTCCGCGACCCGGTCGATGACGAATCCGGCGAATGCCTCCCGGAAAGCGGGTCGTTTACGCAGGATCGTGATCCACGCCAGCCCCGATTGGAAGGCTTCCAGGCACAGGCGCTCGAACAGCGCGTCGTCACCGTGGAGTGGGCGGCCCCACTCCTGGTCGTGGTAGTCCCGGTACAGCTGGGATTCCACCGACCACCCACAGCGCACGAGCGTATCGGCCGCCGCCGTCGCGGTCACGGCTGTTCCGGCCCGGACCCGGTGGCCGCTCCGGCGGCCCGCGCCTCGGCCAGCTGGCCCTGCAATTCGTCGATGCGCGCGGCCAGCCGGGCCAGTGCCCAATCGACCTCGCCGGCTTTGTAGCCGCGGACCACCTGCTGGAAGCGCAGCGCCCGCACATCCGCGCCACTGATGCCCTCGAGCGGCAGCACCGTCGCCGTGGTGCCCTCGGGTAGCGGTCCCAATTCCTCCGACCGCCCGAACAGGGCGCTGGCCAGGAGGAACAGGACTGCGGCCACCAAACCGACGATCACTACGTAGAGCAGCAGGGTGAGCATGGATCGAGTCTATGTGCGCTCAGAGGTGACGGGTGGTGTCGATACCCAGCGACATACCGGCCAGGCCCCGGCGGCGAATCGCGAGTTTGTCCGCCACCGACTGCAGCGCGACGGCCGACGGGTTCTCCGGATCCTTCAGCACGATGGGGGTGCCCTCGTCGCCCGCCTCCCGCAGCGCCTGTTCGATCGGGATCTGGCCGAGCAACGGCACCTCCGCGCCGACCGCCCGGGTGAGCCGATCGGCGACGGCCTGTCCACCGCCGGACCCGTACAGCTCCATCCGGGTGCCGTCGGGCAGATCGAGCCAGGACATGTTCTCCACCACACCGGCGATCCGCTGCCGCGTCTGCAGGGCGATGGCGCCCGCTCGTTCGGCGACCTCGGCGGCCGCGATCTGCGGGGTGGTGACGACCAGGATCTCCGCATTGGGGATCAGCTGGGCGATCGAGATCGCCACATCGCCGGTCCCCGGCGGCAGATCGAGCAGCAGGACGTCCAGATCGCCCCAGAAGACATCGGCCAGGAACTGCTGCAGCGCGCGGTGCAGCATGGGGCCGCGCCACACCACCGGGGTATTGCCCTTGGTGAACTGCGCGATCGAGATCATCTTCACGTCGTGCGCGACCGGCGGCATGATCATCCGCTCGACCTGCGTCGGACGGGCGTCGGTACCGAGCATCCGCGGAATGGAATGGCCGTAGATATCGGCGTCGAGGACCCCGACCGACAGGCCGCGGTCGGCGAGCGCGGCGGCCAGGTTCACCGTCACACTCGATTTCCCGACGCCGCCCTTTCCGGAGGCGACCGCGTACACACGGGTCAGCGAACCGGGCTGGGCGAAGGGGATGACGGGTTCGGCGGAATCGCCGCGCAACTGTTTGCGCAGTTCGGTGCGCTGTTCGTCGCTCATCACATCGAGATCGACCGAGACCGTGCCCACACCGGGCACATCGGTGACCGCGGTGCTGACCCGCTGGGTTATCTCGGTCCGCAACGGGCAGCCCGCGGTGGTCAGATACACCTCGATGTGCACGTTGCCGTCCGGTTCGATCCGGATGCTCTTCACCATGCCCAGCTCGGTGATCGGTTTGCGGATCTCCGGGTCGTCGACCTTCGCGAGGGCGCCCCGCACCTCCGCTTCCGTTACCACTGGCATGCTGCCGATGGTAGTGCCGTCAGATCTTGGGGAGTTCCGCGGGCCGTGGTGCGATACCCGTCTGGTACGACTGCTCCCACGCCATGACGTTCGCCACGTAGGCCATCGAGTTGTTGTAGCGAAGGATCGCCCTGGTCTGCTGGGCCGGGTCGCGCATATCCATCCCGCCCGAGCAGAGGTATTTGCCGGCGGTCAGCGTCGCGTCGTAGTAGTTCTGCGGATCGGAGATACCGTCGCGGTTACCGTCGGCGGCGAAACTGGTCCACGTCTGCGGCAAGAACTGCATCGGGCCGACGGCGCGGTCGGAATCGTGGATGACATTGTTGCCCGAGAGGCTGCCGTCCAGTACCGGACCGAATACCGGAGCGAGGGCATTACCGTCGGCGTCGGCGCCGCCGTTGTTCATATGGGTGGATTCGACCCGGCCGATCCCGGCCAGCATGGTCCACGGCATATTGCAGTCGGGGTTCTCTTCGGACAGGATCTGCGCGGCATTGATATAGGCGGCCTCGGCGATACCGGGGATACCCGACGCCGCGACGGGGAGTTCGTTCCGGGCACGATTCGGGTCCAGCGCGACCGATTTCACCTCGATCCGCGCCTCGGGGGACTGTCTCGCCATGGCGTGCATCGCGTAGGGGTCGATCGCGGCCGGGGCGGCGGTCGAACCGGGCTCGGCGTTCAGTGCCGACACCTGCATGGCCACCGACGCCGCGGTGGGATCGGTGGCCACCGCCGCGGCGGCGTTGGTGGCCACTACACCGGCCGGAACCAGCCCGGTGAGTGCGATCACCGAGCTGCGGGAAACGGTGGCAGGTTGCTGTTTACGGTGACGCCCCACGTACTCAAGCCCTTCATCTCAACGCACAGCCTGCGGTCACAAGGTGGTTCGTTGCCACTCCGTGACCTGTTGCGTCGAGGATACCGCATCCGAGACCACTTTGTTACTCCTCCGTGACCATTATTTCCGTGAGTGTGGGAATGGGGGAACCGGCAGTGCCACTTGGCAACTCGGCCGCGCCCACCCGACACGCCCGCCCCGGCC
>JABFXT010000889.1 GCA_013361595.1 Nocardia sp.
ATGTGGAGCGAGCACTGTTCCTACAAATCCTCGAAGGTGCATCTGCGCTACTTCGGTGAGACGACCACCGAGGAGATGCGTTCGGCGATGCTCGCCGGTATCGGGGAGAACGCCGGTGTGGTCGATATCGGTGACGGCTGGGCCGTGACCTTCAAAGTGGAGAGCCACAACCATCCCTCCTACGTCGAGCCGTATCAGGGCGCGGCGACCGGGGTCGGCGGGATCGTTCGCGACATCATGGCCATGGGCGCGCGCCCGATCGCGGTGATGGACCAGCTGCGGTTCGGTGCCGCCGATGCCGCCGATACCCGGCGGGTGCTGGACGGTGTGGTGCGCGGGGTCGGCGGCTACGGCAACTCGCTGGGCCTGCCCAATATCGGCGGCGAAACCGTGTTCGACGCCTCGTACCAGGGGAATCCGCTGGTGAACGCGCTGTGTGCGGGGGTCATGCGGGTGGAGGATCTGCATCTGGCCTTCGCCTCCGGCGCCGGCAACAAGATCATCCTCTTCGGCGCGCGGACCGGGCTCGACGGTATCGGTGGCGTCTCGGTGCTCGCCTCGGACACCTTCTCCGGCGACGATTCCGGGAGCGGCCGCAAGAAGCTGCCGAGCGTCCAGGTCGGCGACCCGTTCACCGAGAAGGTCCTGATCGAATGCTGCCTGGAGCTGTACCACGCCGGTCTGGTCGTGGGTATCCAGGATCTCGGCGGCGCGGGACTGTCCTGCGCGACCTCCGAACTGGCCGCGGCCGGAGACGGCGGAATGCGTATCGAACTGGACCGGGTACCGCTGCGTGCCGCCGATATGACCCCCGCGGAGGTCCTATCCAGCGAATCGCAGGAGCGGATGTGCGCGGTGGTGACCCCGGAGAACGTGGACGCCTTCCTCGCGGTCTGCGCGAAATGGGATGTACTCGCCACCGTGATCGGCGAGGTGACCGACGGTGAGCGGCTGGAGGTCACCTGGTACGGCGAGACCGTGGTCGACGTACCGCCGCGTACCGTCGCGCACGAGGGCCCGGTGTACGAGCGCCCGGTGCGGCGGCCCGCCGAGCAGGACGCGCTGAACGCCGACACCCCGGATACCCTGCCCCGGCCCAAGACCGCCGAGGAACTGCGCGAAACCCTGCTGAAGATGGTGGCCAGCCCGCAACTGTGCAGCCGCCGCTGGATCACCGAACAGTACGACCGCTACGTACGCGGTAACACGGTGCTCGCCGAACAGGCCGATGCCGGGGTGATCCGTATCGACGAGGAGACCGGCCGCGGTATCGCGCTGTCCACCGACGCTTCCGGTCACTACACCAAGCTCGACCCCTACACCGGCGCGCGGCTGGCGCTGGCCGAGGCATATCGCAACGTGGCCACCACCGGTGCCACACCGACAGCGGTCACCAACTGCCTGAACTTCGGATCGCCGGAGGATCCCGGCGTGATGTGGCAGTTCCAGCAGGCCGTGCGCGGTCTGGCCGACGGCTGTGTGGAACTCGGTATCCCGGTGACCGGCGGCAACGTCAGCTTCTACAACCAGACCGGCGAGAACGCCATCCTCCCCACACCGGTCGTCGGCGTGCTGGGTGTCATCGACGACGTCCACCGCCGGATCCCCACCGGGCTCGGCCTCGAACCGGGGGAGACACTGATCCTGCTGGGCGACACCCGCGACGAATTCGGCGGTTCGGTCTGGGCCCAGGTGGCGCACGGGCATCTGGGCGGACTGCCGCCGCGGGTCGATTTCGATCGGGAGAAGCTGCTCGCCGATGTCCTCAACGCGGGTTCGCGTGACGGCATGATCAGTGCCGCCCACGATCTGTCGGAGGGCGGGCTGGCGCAGACCGTGGTCGAGGCCGCGCTGGCCGGCGAGACCGGTTGCCGGATCCTGCTGCCCGAGGACGCCGACCCGTTCGTCACGCTGTTCTCCGAATCGGCGGGCCGCGTTCTGGTCGCGGTGCCGCGCTCGGAGGAAACCCGCTTCACCCGCATGTGCACCGCGCGGGAACTGCCCTGGGTGCGTATCGGCGTCGTGGACCAGGGTTCGGATTCGATCGAGGTGCAGGGTCAGTTCTCGGTCCCGATGGCCGAGCTGCGCACCGCGCACGAGGGCACGCTGCCCGCGCTGTTCGGCAGTCACGCCTGACTCGGGCCCGGGACTGGCGCGCCGAGGGTGACCCGGGCCACCCTCCGGCGCCGGTCCCGCCCGCCATACTGGACAGGTGCTGGAAACCGCCGATTCCGTGACGAGATGGCGGCGGCGGTGTGTCACCGTGGTCCGGCGGACAGAGCGGATCATCGACCTGAACTATGTGGGTCTGGTGGTCGCGACGGTCTTCTTCGCGCTGTCGGTCTCACCGTCGTTGCTCCCGCGCGACTGGATGTTCCAGGGTCTGATCAGCGGGATCAACGCGGCCATCGGGTACGGCGTGGGTTGTCTGCTCGAATGGTTGTTCCGCCTGTGGGTGCGGCCGCGGCTCACCCGGATCCCGTCTCCGCCCACCTGGGCGCGGTACGCGTGCAAATCGGCGGTGTTGATCACGGCCGCCCTGAGCGCGGGTTACATGCTGGTGCAGTCGGCGAACTGGCAGCGCGAGATCACCGCGCTGATGGGGATGGAAGGCACCACCACGCCCGCGTATCTGCGTACCGGAGGCCTGAGCCTCACAGTCGGAGTGCTCGTGGTCGCGGGCTACCGCACCGCCCGAGAACTCATCCTGTATCTGGCCCGGGAGCTCAACCGCTGGGTGAAGATCCCGCGCGAACTGGCTCCCGCGGCGGGCTTCCTGGTGCTGGTGCTCCTGGTGGTGACACTGTTCAACGGTGTGCTGTCGCGCGCCTTCTTCGCCGCC
>JABFXT010000508.1 GCA_013361595.1 Nocardia sp.
TGTTCGGGTCGGCCTCGACGCCGCGGGAGAGCGCGGCGAGTTCGGGCGGCAGGGTGATGATCGGGATGGTCGCGTCCAGCGCTGGGTTGAGGAAGTACGGGATGGAGATCCGGTCGGTGCCGGGCGGCGGGGCGAGCACCCGGTGCCGGGTGGCGCGCAGATAGCCGCCGGTGGCGACTTCGAGCAGCTCGCCGATGTTGACGATGAACGCGCCCGGCAGTGGTTCGATATCGATCCATCCGCTGTCGAGCTCTACCTGCAACCCGTGTGAGCCCGGCTCTACCAGTAGCAGAGTGAGCACTCCGGAGTCCTTGTGCGCGCCGACGCCCTGGGTGGTGCCCCCGGTGCCCGGGTAGCGGACCACCTTGATCAGCGTCGCGGGCCGCTCGGCGAATGCGGCGTCGAAATGGTTCTCGGCGGCGCCGAGTGAGACCGACCAGTGCCGCAGCAACCGTGATCCGACCTCGGAGAGCAGCGTCGTCCAGCGTTCGAAGGCCGGCCGGAACGCGGGCAGCGCGTCCGGCCACAGATTCGGCCCCTGCAACCGCAGGTAGCCCTCGGCGCCGGGAATCGCCGGGCGTTCGGGCCCGATATCGACCTGTTCGCGCCAGTCGACTTCGCCGTTGGTGAGTTCGCCGCCGAGCCGCGAGTAGCCGCGGAACTGTGGGCTGTCCAACTGGCTGATCTGCTGCTTGGCGGCCTCGGGCAGGGCGAAGAACTCGCGCGCCAGCGTCAGGATGCCGCTCAGCTCGTGCGCGGGGACTCCGTGCCCGACCAGGTAGAAGAAGCCTGCGGTGTGTGCGGCCTCGCGCAGCGCGATGCGGAATCCCGCCGGATCGGTGTCGGCGGTGGCGAGATCTAGAAGGGGAAGCATAGGTTCCACCGTGCCCTGCGAGCGTCGCCGTGGCCACGACCTTTCCGGCTTTCCTGCTCGGCCGGGTCCGTTATCGCACGGTGACCGGCCGATGCCCGCCGGAGGCGATCGAATTTCAGGGCTCGGCGCGCGTCTGCGGTATCGGACAGGGCGTGGGAATGGTGCCACCGGGCCGATATCCTGTGCATATCGTGGGAGGTCGACCATGGACGATGCCCTGCAAATACCGCATCTGAGAGCCACCGCAGACCTGGAACTCCGTCCGTGGTCGTTGTCCACCGCAGACCTCGAACTCGTCACGGAGGCATCTGCCGACGACCTGATTCCGCTGCGCACGGTGTCGGCGCCCTTCTCGCCCACGGCCGCAACGCGGTTCATCGAACGCCAGTGGCGGCTGGCGGCCGATCGGGCCGGATACCCGATGGTGATCGTCCGGCGCCGGGACAACACACCGATGGGAAGTATCGGCCTGTGGTTGAGGGATACCGACGAAGGCCGCGCATCGCTCGGTTACTGGGTGGTCCGCTCTGCTCGTGGCCACGGTGTCGCCGCGCATGCTCTGGCGGCGATGGCCACCTGGGCGCTGGAAGAGCTGCATATCCCACGGCTCCAGCTCTGTGTCGAACCGTGGAACCGAGCGTCGATCCGCACTGCGGAAAGAGCCGGTTTCGAATGTGAAGGGCTTCTCAGATCGTGGCAGAAGGTCGGCGATCGACGCCGCGACATGTTGATGTACGCGCGCCTGGCAACGGAAACCTTCGCCGAAACGGATCGGGTTCGCGGCGGTTAGACCTCGATGACCGGCTGTCGGCGGTCGCGGGTGATCGTGAACCTTTTCCCCGTCGGCCCGGTGCTCGACAAGTCCCGGCGGTGTCGGGGCACTCGCCGCACGGTCGACCTCCACGACCTCGCTTCTGAAATTGCTCGAGACTATGCTTGGTCTGCGTTTGTACGCACAACCAGTGGATGAATCCGCTCGAAAACATCTGATGAATCGCTCTCCCTCTCCATGAGAGGACCGTCCGATGGGTTTTGCAGAGATGCGCCGGTTCCGGCGCGATCCGTTGGGTTTCCTCGAGAATCTGCGCCGGACCAGCCCGGTAGAGGTGTTCGGGCTGCCGTGGGGTGGGTGGTGTGTCGGCGATACGGGCCTGGCGCTGACGGTGTTGGGTGATCGCGCTTTCAATGCGGGGAAATCCGGGTTCTTCGGTTCTATGCTGCCGTCGCGGTCTGCCGAGGTCGATTTCGGCCGCGCGGTGCGTGCGATTCTGCGGACGTATACACCCGAGTATCGCGAGTCCCTGGCGGCGGCGGTGACCGAAATGCCCTCCGTCACCCGCTGGCCCGCAGCGGGGGTCGAGCTCGTGTACCGGTGCACCGCGAATGTGCTGCTACACCCCGAGGGTTCTCCCCAGTTGCGGCGGTTACTGGAGCGAAACGCACGCGTGGGCGCGCTGCGCCCGGCTCGGACGGTGCAGCGGGCGCGGGCGCAGCTACTGCGCGCCGAGCTGTCCACCGCGCTGAACGAGCAGATCCGGGACCGGCGCAGCGCCACCGGCCGCATTGCGGAAGCCGAACCACGAGATCTGCTCGATACCGTGATCGGCGCCTGCCCCGACGACCTCGCCGATACAACGGTGGCCCAGCTGTACGGGCTGATGTTCCGGTCCATTGTGGGACCGCTGGGCTATTCGCTCGCGTGGTCGGTGCTGCTGGGCAGTCTCCACTCTCCCGGCTCACCATGGCCTTGGCCCGTCGACCGGGTGGTACGTGAGGCCCTGCGGCACCGGCCGGTCTCCTGGATGGTCAGCCGTCCCGTCCCCTGTCCTGCCGAGTACGGGGGAATCGCCTTCCGGACCGGTGACCTGCTGTCCGTCAGCCCCTCCCTTCTCCATCACGACAGAAAACGCTGGACCGGACCAGGGGCATTCCGACCCGCCCGCTGGATTCGGCCGAGCG